>NZ_KV786473.1:179618-260198 GCF_001806945.1 Corynebacterium sp. HMSC30G07
TCTACCTGCGCCTCCACCTGCTCTCCCACCGCCTTGTCCAACCCATGCAAATCAACATGTTTGACTGCCTCGAACACCTCGCCGAAGTGGTCTGGACCAACAAAGGCCCCTGCCTTGCGGACAACTTCGAATACATCCGCACCAACCTGCGCTCGCGCGGCCAAATCCAAGTCTTAAGCATCGAGCAACTGCCGCGCATGGTGGACTACGTGGTACCCACCGGCGTTGCTATCGCCGAAGCCGAACGCGTCCGCCTCGGCGCCCACCTTGCCCCCGGCACCCAAGTCATCCGCGAAGGCTACGTGTCATACAACGCCGGCACCATCGGCCCGGCGCGCGTGGAAGGCCGCTTGTCTTCTTCCGTGACCGTCGGCGAAGGCAGCAAAGTCTCGCTCAACGCCCTCGTCGCCGCCGACGAGGGGGTGCGCCGCAACCGCAAACCGCTGACCATCGGCCGCAACTGCCGCCTGCGCCACTCCTCCGGGCTCATCGGCGTGGACCTTGGAGACAACTGTGAGCTCGGCCTCGGCGTCGTGCTAGAGCCGAGCACCACGCTTTTCGACGCCCGCGTGGGCCACCAAGTCCACGCCCGCGACATCAGCGGCGAATCCAACATTGTCATCAGCAACGAACCATTTTCGAACTCCCCGGTATTGCGCCAAAGGCCGTAGCGTAACGTCATCCACATGTCAGACAACACCTCGCTAGGGCGAGGACTCCAAACACGACACCTCACCATGATGGGCCTCGGCTCCGCCATCGGCGCCGGACTGTTCTTGGGCACCGGCGTAGGCATCGCCGCCGCAGGACCGGCAGTGCTTCTGGCCTACATCATCGCAGGCTTCATCACCGTCTGCGTGATGCAGATGCTCGCCGAAATGGTGGCCGCGCGCCCCTCCTCCGGCGCGTTTTCCACTTACGCCGAGCAAGCCTTCGGCCGCTGGGCGGGTTTTGCCATCGGCTGGCTCTACTGGTTCATGATGGTCATGATCATGGCGGTAGAAATCACCGGCGCGTCCGCGATCATCGCCTCCTGGTTCGCCATCTCCCCCTGGATCCCAGCACTCATCGCCATCGTGGTGTTTACGCTGATCAACTTCGCCGCGGTGAAAAACTACGGCGAGTTCGAGTTCTGGTTCGCCCTGATCAAAGTGCTGGTCATCGTCGCATTCCTCGCGCTTGGCGTGGCGCTGTGGCTGGGGTTGTTGCCAGGCACATCCTTCGTGGGCTTAAGCCAGATCCGTGACGTTGGCTTCATGCCCAACGGCTTCGGCGGCGTTGCCACCGCGCTGCTGGCCGTTGCGTTTGCCTTCGGCGGCATCGAACTTGTCACCATCGCCGCGGCTGAATCCGAAGACCCCGAAGTGGCCGTGCACTCGGCCATCAAGACCATCATCTGGCGCATCTCCGTGTTCTACATCGGCTCCGTGCTGCTGATCGTGCTGCTTCTGCCGTTTGACCAAATCGGCGGCGCGAACGACGCCTCCGAATCGCCGTTTACCGCCGTACTGCGCCTAGCCAACATCCCAGGTGCCGTGGGGATTATGGAAGCCGTCATCGCCGTCGCCCTGCTCAGCGCCTGCAACACCCAGGTCTACGGCTCCTCGCGCTTCCTCCACTCGCTCGCCGTGCGTGGCGACGCCCCAGCGTCCTTCGCCCAAACCGACCCCCGCGGGGTGCCCGTTAGGGCCGTTTTGGTGTCCGTCTTCTTCGGCCTCGTCGCCGTCGGCCTGCAGTACTGGAACCCGCCAGGACTGTTGGCGTTCCTGCTCAACGCCGTCGGCGGCTGCCTGATCGTCATCTGGTTCTCCATCGCGTTTTCCTTCCTGCGCCTCCACCCGCAGCTGGTAGCGCGAGGTGAAATCACCCACGTCCGCATGTGGGCGCCCAGCTGGCTGCCCTGGACCGCCATCGCCCTTATCGCAGGCCTCGTCCTGCTCATGCTCACCAACCCCGACGGCCGCTTCCAAGTACTGGCTGTCACCGTTGTCGTCGGCGTCATCTGCCTCGCCGGCGCAATCTGGACCCGAAAGACCCCACGATGACCACACCGTCCTCCGCCGCCACCAACACCGCCACCACCACTGCCGACGGCGATCTTGGCACCGGCCTCAAATCACGCCACCTCACCCTCATGGGCCTGGGCACCGCAGTCGGCGCCGGCCTGTTTTTAGGCGTCGGCGTAGGCATCCGCGCCGCCGGCCCCGCCATCATCATCGCCTACATCATCGCCGGCGCCATCGTCATCGCCGTGATGCGCATGCTTGGTGAAATGGCCGCCGCCCGCCCCTCCTCCGGCTCATTTTCCACCTACGGCCGACAAGCCTTCGGACACTGGGCAGGCTTCCTCCTCGGCTGGCTGTATTGGTTCCTGCTCATCATGGCGTGCGGTGCCGAAATCACTGGCGCATCCGCCATGATGGCCGGCTGGTTCAACGTCCCGCAGTGGGTACCGGCCCTTGTGGTGGTTGCGTTCCTCACCGCCGTCAACCTCGCCCAGGTGCGCGGGTTTGGCGAGTTTGAGTACTGGTTCGCCATGATCAAAGTCGCGGTGATCGTCGGCTTCATTGTCATTGGCGCAGCCCTCTGGCTAGGCCTGTTGCCAGCCAGCGGCTTCGTCGGCTTCGACAACGTGCGTGAATCCGGATTCGCCCCGCACGGCGTCACCGGCATCGCCGCCGGCCTGCTCGCCGTGGCGTTCGCGTTCGGCGGTATCGAAGTGGTCACCATCGCCGCCGCAGAATCCGAAAACCCGGCACAAAACGTCAAAACTGCCGTTAACACCATCATCTGGCGCATCGCACTGTTCTACCTCGGCTCCATTGCCGTCATCGTGCTGCTTCTGCCATACGCCCAAATCGACGGCGCCAACTCCGCCGCCGACTCCCCCTTCACCCAAGTGCTCGAAATGGCGAACATCCCGGGCGCCGCAGGGCTCATGGAGGCCGTGATCGTGCTCGCGCTGCTGTCCGCCTTCAACGCTCAGCTCTACGGCACCTCCCGCCTGATCTACCAGCTCGCCCTCGAAGGCGACGCCCCACGCTGGACCGCCAAAACCAACGCCAACGCCGTCCCCACCAACGCGGTGCTGATCAGCGTGTTCTTCGCATTCGTCGCCGTCGGCCTGCAGTGGTGGAACCCGCCAGGGATGATCGACTTCCTCATGGCCGCAACCGGCGGCTGCCTGATTGTCACCTGGACCATGATCACACTCAGCTACATCAAGCTGCACCCCCAAATCCGCGCCACCACCGTGCGTGTGCGCGGCGCATCCTGGGTCCCCTGGGTCACCCTCGCCGCCCTTGTGGGGCTTACGGTGCTCATGCTTTTCGACGCCTCATCACGCACCCAAATCATCTCCGTCACCATCCTTTCCGCCGTCCTCATCGGTCTGTCGTTCCTGACAAAATCCAGCAAGGGCTCCAGGAAGGGCTAAGGTGTCTGTCATGACTTCTGCATCCGCCCGTGGTTTGGCAACTGTTACGCACGACGGCACTGTTCTAGACGTTTGGTACCCCGCCCCGAAACTCGAAGGCACCGGCGAGACCGGCACCACCCGAGTTGAAAAGGAAGACCCCCGCTTCGCTGACTTGGTGGGGCCGGATGAGGCGCGAGGGGTGGCTCGCGTGGTCGTCGATACGCAAATTGCTGACCTGGACCAGCCAGCGATCGACGCCTACGACGTCTACCTGCGCCTCCACCTGCTCTCCCACCGCCTGATCAAGCCGCACGGCGCCAACATGGACGGCGTGTTTGGCCTGTTGGCAAACGTGGTGTGGACCAACTACGGCCCGTGTGCCGTGGCCGACTTCCAGATGACCCGCGCACGCCTAGCCGCCAAGGGGCCGGTTGTGGTGTTCTCCGTGGACAAGTTCCCACGCATGGTGGACTACGTCGTGCCGTCTGGCGTACGTATTGGAGACGCGGACCGCATCCGGCTTGGCGCACACCTAGCCGAAGGCACCACCGTCATGCACGAAGGCTTTGTTAACTTCAACGCTGGCACGCTTGGCGCCTCCATGGTTGAAGGCCGCATCTCCGCAGGTGTTGTTGTTGGAGACGGCACCGACATCGGCGGCGGCGCCTCCATCATGGGCACCCTGTCCGGCGGCGGCAAGGAAGTCATCTCGCTTGGTCAGCGCTGCCTGCTCGGCGCCAACGCCGGCGTCGGTATCTCCCTGGGTAACGACTGCATCGTAGAAGCCGGCCTCTACGTCACCGCGTCCTCCAAGGTGCAGGTCAACGGCGAGACCGTCAAGGCTGTGGAGCTCTCCGGCAAGGACGGGCTGCTGTTCCGCCGCAACTCCCTCACCGGCGCCATCGAGGTCGTACCCGCCAAGGGCGTTGAGCTCAATGACATCCTGCATGCCAACTAAGCTCACCTGGCCTCTGCCCGAAGAGGTACTCGTGGATGGCGACTTGGTGTTGCTGCCGTGGTCGCAGGTGGACACCATCGCGGGTGTACGCGACGATCTGATTGCCGCGTGCAATGACCCGCGCATGGTGCGCTGGACGCAAGTCCCCCACCCCTACACCGAAGAGATGGCTTCGGCATTCTTAGGCAGTCCCGGACCTTCGTGTGCGCGGTGGGCGCTTGTTATGGACGCCCGCTTCTGCGGCAACATCGAACTACGCCTGCACTCCGAACAACACCGCTCGGGCGACTTCGGCTACAACGCTGCCCCCTGGGCGCGCGGACGCGGCGCAATGACGCGCGCGGTCCGCTTGGTCAGCGAACACGCCTTCGCCCAAGGGTTCCACCGCCTGGTCATCCGGGCAGGGGTCGACAACGCGGCCTCCCGGCACGTTGCCGAGCAGGCCGGCTACACCTTCGAAGGCGTTATCCGTGGTGGCGAATTATTGCACGGCGAATTCATCGACCTGGCACAGTACTCGCGCCTTTCCTGCGATTAGCCGGTGACCTGCCGGTGACTAGGCGATGACCAGCCGCTGCCTAGTCACTGAAGAGCAGCTGCATCGCGCCCGGTGTTCGTGCCGGTACGGGTCTGCCGCTTGGCGACACCCACACCGGCGTCCCACCCCGCACCTCTATTCGGCCTCGGTAGTGGTGCGCGGGGTCATCATCATTCACGCCGTTGTGATAGCGACACAGCGGCGAAAGATTATCCATATTCGTCATCCCGCCGCGCGCCCAGGACTGCACGTGGTGCATCTCGCAGGCATCAGCGCCGTGACGGCAGTCCGGCGCCGGACACACCGGCATCAACAACCCCGCCAAGTCGCGCTGCTTCGCGTTGGCGAAACGCTGCGTGCGATACAGGTTCACCGCCCCCTCGCGCGGGTGGAACAGCGCCACCTCAAGCTCCGCACCGTAGTGCTTGGCCAGGAACTCGGCACCGGTCATGGAGGTGCCGTCGGTCAGGTGCAGGGTCACCTCTGCGGCGTCAGCGGCAGCCGCGGTGGCGGCGCTCAGGCGGGTCCACTCCGGAAGCGGGATGAGGATCATCGGGCGGGGTGCGGCGTGCGGGATGCGGGTGGGGGCGCTGGGTGGGTTGTCGTGGGCGTCGTTACGCAAAAGGCCCACGAATGCGTCCGCGAGCTGGGCTGCGGCGGGACGCTCGTGGTCGATGACCTGGCGCAGCGCGTGCTCCACATCCGCAATGTCGCGCTCGGCATACGTCAACGTCATCGTCCGCATACCCGACTTCGAACGGCTAAAGCGCAGCTGCTTCTGCGGCGGCGGCTTCGGGGTGTCAATGAGGGTATCGGCGTGGCGCGAAAGGGCGTCATAGCGCCCAGTGAAGCGCAGCAGTTCCTCGCGCAGGCGCCAGCGCTCGCCGTCGTCGGTAACGCGGCGCAGTTTGCGCTCTATAAGCACAAGCTTGTCCAGGCTCGCCCCTCCCGCCATCTCGCGGGCCTGCGCCTGCCTGCGTGTAAAGCGCGTCGGCCCGTAATAGACGCCGTGGACGGCCTGCCATTCACGCACCCGAGACGGAGCAATGCACGCCGCCAACGCCGCGTCACGGTCAAAGCCAGCCAGGGTGTCCACCCCCGATAAAAGAAAGTCCCCAAATTCCATGGGCCACAAGCTACTGCCCGCCCAAATCACGCACAAGCTTTGGCGCTTGGGCCTGTGGATAAGTTGAAGTTATCCACAGGCGGGGCGTCGGTAAGCAAAAAGCGAAATCGTTTGACCTGCAGGTTTAAGAAACGGCTTTTGGCTTGCCGAATGCCCAGAATTTGTTAATCACGAAATTGACAGGCATGGCCACAAACGTCGAAATCGCTTGCGCCCAGTAGCTCTTGGTGCGAAGCCCCGTGGAGTCATCAAACACCTCTGCCGGCAGTGCGATCGGCGAGAGCGGGTTCATCAAAAACGTCATCACCGTCAGCGACACAACAAGCGCCACCACACCCGTGGCAAGAAACGGCACATACCCACGCAACCAGGATCGCCCACCAACCCCACGGAACGTCCAGGAACGGTTCAACTGATAGTTCCACGTGTTTGCCACCACGAACGCCACCGTGGACAACACGTGGTACCAGCGCACGTTGAAACGCGTGCCGAGGAGGTTGAAAAACACCTCAGACTCGTGGACGCCAAAGCCGGAGTCCAACAGCTTCTTGAACACATAAAACGCGGCCAAGTTGACCAGCACGCCGGACCCGCCGACGATGCCGAACTTCAGAAACTGTGTGACACCAGCCGCAAACCGTTGCGGGGGCATTCCCTAACGCGCACCTAGGCGCTGCGCGGCTTCGGCGGCGTGGGCATCCGTGGTGGTCATGGCCACGCGCACGTGGTTAGCGCCGGCCGGGCCGTAGAAATCACCCGGGGCGGCAAGGATGCCACGCTCAGCCAGCCACGCGAGCGCCTCGCGCGAGCTCAAGCCGTCCTTCCTCGCCCACAGGTACAAACCTGCCTCAGAGTTATCAACCTCGAAGCCCGCGGCAACCAAGCCCTTCAGCAGCACGGCGCGACGCGCGGCGTACGTGGTGCGCTGCAGCTCCTCGTGCGTGTCGTCCGCAAACGCGGCGACCATCGCCGCCTGGATCGGCCCTGGCACCATGAGACCCGCGTGCTTGCGCGCCTCCAGCAGCTCCTGGACCAGCGCACGGTCGCCGGAAATGGTGCCCGCGCGATACGACGCCATATTCGACGTCTTCGACAACGAATGCAACGCCAGAAGACCCGTGTTGTCCCCGCCAGTCACGCTCGGATGCAGGATGGACACCGCCTCAGCGGACCAGCCGAGGTAGAGGTAGCACTCATCAGAGGCCACAATTGCACCGGTGTCGCGGCTGAACTCCACCCAGGACTTCAGCTGGTCAACGCCCATAACCGACCCCGTCGGGTTGGATGGGGAGTTGATGAAGGCCAAGGACGCGCCGTCGATAGGCGAATCAGAGCGCACCACCTTGCAACCCGCGATCAGTGCGGCGACCTCATAGGTGGGGTACGCAACCTCGGGGATAATGACCGTCTCGCCGCGCATGCCCAACAATGTGGGCAGCCAGGCGATCGCTTCCTTCAGGCCAATCGTGGGCAGCACCGACTGCTCATCCAAGCCCGTGATGCCGAAGCGGCGCGAAAGCGCCTCCACGATCGTGCGACGCAACTCCGGCGTGCCCGCCGTCTGCGGGTAGCCAGGGATCGCAGCATGCTCCGTCAGCGCAAGCTGGATCGCAGGCGCAACTGGGTCCACCGGCCCGCCAACGGAAAGGTCAATCAGCCCGTCCGGGTGCGACGCGGCTTTCGCCTTCACGTCCGCAATCGTGTCCCAGGGGAAATCGGGCAACACCGAGGCCAAAGGGGTACGCATAAAATCTAGTCCTGGTTCTGCGGCGGCAAGGCAGCCACAAACGGGTGGTCAAAATCAAGCGCGCCCGTCTTCGCGGCGCCGCCCGGGGAACCAAGCTCATCAAAGAAGCCAACATTGGCGTCGTAGTACTCGCTCCACTCATCCGGAGTGTCATCCTCGTAGAAGATGGCCTCCACCGGGCAGGCGGGCTCACACGCACCGCAGTCCACGCACTCATCCGGGTGGATGTAGAGCATGCGCTTGCCTTCGTAGATGCAGTCGACCGGGCATTCCTCGACGCAGCCGCGGTCCTTGACATCAACGCACGGCTGAGCAATCACGTAAGTCATGCGCTCTAGTATGTCACTTCGCCCTGGCGAGGGGCCAAACGCCGCCGACTAAACCGGCGACGAACGCCCAACCACCGCCAAAGAAGATCCACACGACGCACCACACCCCCAAAGGAACAAGCCACACGATGCGTCGCGACGTCCACAGCGCCGCCGTACGCGTGAGCACCAACGTTGCCAACGGCATAAGCACCCATGCAAGCGGTAGCCACAGATCCGTCAGATACGTCGCCCCCACAAACGCGAAAACCGCGGCGAAAACACTCAGGAACACGTAGGCCTGAATAATTTCGCCGCGGGAAAATTCGCGGGAGTCGCCGCGTTCTACAGTCCGCAAAAGATCCCGTCCGCACCATCTGGGCCATCCGGCAGCGGCGCACCCGCCCCGAGCTGGTAGTGTTCCACGCGCTGCAGCGGCTGCACGATCAGGTTGCTCAGGGCGTAGTAGACCACTGGGCCGTCACAGAGCACTGCGTGCGGGTTGGTTTCAGAGACCAGGCCGTTGGCGATCCACAGCTGAGTGGCGTGAGCTTGCATGGAGGAGGTTTTGGCGGCATACGTGGCGTCGTCAAGCACAATGCTCAAATCGGCCTCATCTACCCCATCGAGCTCCCCTGGCTGCGGCAGGCGCCAACCGGCGGGGGCGGCGGCGGGCAACGCAGCGTTGGTCTCATGCGCAAGGCGGACGGTGTGCAGCACGCGCGGCACCCCGGCACGAGTTGCGGCGGCGTGCGTGATGCGGTGGGCCTGGATGTGGTCCGGGTGGCCGTAGCCTCCATTGGCATCGTAGGTCACCACAGCGTGCGGGCGGATGCGCTCAAACAGCGACACCAGCAGGTCAGTCGCCACATCGGTGTTGTTGACAAACGCACGTGGGTTCTGGTGCGCCGGCGAACCCGCCATGCCGGAATCACGGAAACGTCCAGCGCCGCCGAGGAACTCACCGCGCGCGCCCAGCGCACGCAGGGACGCCGCGAGCTCACCGATGCGGAAACCGCCAAGCTGATCGGCCTCGTCCGCAACCAGATGCTGGTAGGTCTCCCCGATCACTTCGCCCTCTTCGCCGAGGGTGCAGGTGACCACGGTGACGTCCGCACCACGGCGAGCCAGATCGGCGATGGTGCCGCCGGTGGTAATCGCCTCATCATCCGGATGAGCGTGGACGAATACAGCCCGGTAGCCGACGAGATCCCGCATTACTTATTCAGCTGCTTCGCGCGGGAACGTGCACGGCCACGCTCGGTGGCGTTCAGGATGATCTTGCGCACGCGCATCGCCTCAGGCGCGACCTCGACGCACTCGTCCTCATCACAGAACTCGATGGCCTCATCCAGGGAAAGGGTGCGGGCCTTCTGCAGCGTCACCGTCGTATCGGCGCTGGCTGCACGCATGTTGGTCAGCTTCTTTTCCTTGGTGATGTTGATGTCCATGTCCTCATCACGCGAGTTCGCACCAACAACCATGCCCTCGTAGGTCTCAGCACCCGGCTCCACGAAGAAGTCGCCGCGGTCCGCCAGCTGCTGCAGGGCGTATGCGGTGACCTGGCCGGAGCGGTCTGCCACCAGGGAGCCTGTCGGACGTCCCTTGATTTCGCCTGCCCACGGGCGGTGCTCGATGGAGTACGAGTTGGCAATGCCAGCACCACGGGTTTCGGTGAGGAAGGTGGTGCGGAAGCCGATCAGGCCACGCGACGGCACGTCAAACTCCATACGCACCCAATCACCCGCACCGGTGTTGGACATTGCGGTCATCTGGCCCTTGCGGTTTGCCAGCAGCTGGGTGACGGCACCCTGGTGCTCACTCGGCACGTCGATGACCATGTGGTCGTACGGCTCGTAGGTCTTGCCGTCGATCTCCTTGGTCACTACCTGCGGCTTGCCCACGGTGAGCTCGAAGCCTTCACGACGCATCGTCTCAATCAACACCGTCAACGCCATCTCACCACGGCCCTGGACCTCCCAGGCGTCCGGGCGCTCAGTCGGCAGCACCTTGATGGAGACGTTACCGATCAGCTCCTGGTCCAGGCGTGCCTTGATCATGCGCGCGGTGAGCTTGTCGCCACCGTTGCGGCCTGCCATCGGGGAAGTGTTAACGCCGATGGTCATGGAAATCGCCGGGTCATCCACCTTGATGCGCGGAAGCGGTTCAACGTGCTCCGGGTCGCACAGGGTGTCACCGATCATGATCTCGTCTACGCCAGAGATTGCCGCAATGTCGCCGGCAACCACATCATCGGTGGCCGGAACACGGTCCAGGCCTTCGGTGACCAGAAGCTCAGCAACCTTCACGTTCTTCACGTGCTGGTTGCCTTCCGCGTCATAGTGCACCCACGCAACCTGCTGGCCCTTCTTTACGGAGCCCTTGAAGACGCGGATCAGCGCGATACGGCCCAGGAAGGAGGAGGAGTCCAAGTTGGTCACCTGCGCCTGGAACGGCGCGTCGATGTCGGCAGACGGCTCCGGCAGTACGTCATAAATAACGTCGAACAGCGGCTGCAGGTCCTCATTGTCCGGCAGGTTGCCGTTGCCCGGGTTCTCCTGGGAAGCACGGCCCGCACGGCCGGAGGTGTAGAGCACCGGCAGCTCCAGCAGGTTCTCCGCAGCCTCAGCTGCCTCCGGGTCTTCCAGGCCAGCGCCCAGTTCCAGCAACAGGTCCTGGGCTTCCTCCACAACCTCATCAATGCGAGCATCCGGGCGGTCCGTCTTGTTCACGCAGATGATGACCGGCTTCTTGGATTCCAGCGCCTTGCCCAGCACGAAGCGGGTCTGCGGCAGCGGGCCCTCAGATGCGTCTACCAGCAGCACAACACCGTCCACCATGGACAGGCCGCGCTCAACCTCGCCGCCAAAGTCGGCGTGGCCCGGGGTATCAATCACGTTGATCACCAGGTCGCGGCCGTCCTTGCCGGCGCCTGCGCGACGGATGGCGGTGTTCTTGGCCAAAATTGTGATGCCGCGCTCGGATTCGAGCTCACCGGAGTCCATCACGCGGTCGCCGTGTTCACCATGGTCACCGAATACGCCGGACTGCTCCAGCATTGCGTTAACCAGGGTGGTCTTGCCGTGGTCAACGTGGGCGACAATGGCTACATTTCGAAATTCAGGGTGCGACACTTAACCGCTGCTCCTTATATATAGGCGGTATGAACGTCTAAACACTACCCCTCCAACCCCCGAATCGCACGTTCGCTTGAGCCGCTTCTTTTACCCGCTCAGTGCGGTTTGGAGCTCTTGGAAGCTGGAGGCGAAAAACTGGTCGTTCTTGCTTGTGCTGATCACGGTGCCAGCTTGACCACGGCGGTGCAGTTCTACGGTTACGGTGCCGTCGCCGTTATCGGAGGCGTCGATAGTAATGGGTGCTTGGAAGTCCTGAGTCAGGTACACCCCGAGGAAGCGGTACTTCAGCGCGTTGCCAACGTTGACAACAAGCTCGTCCTCGGACTTCTCCTTGACATCGAAGTTCTCCAGACCGGAGAGACGGTTTTCAATCTCCGCCAGCGTGAGGTTGGTGTTGAACGTGACGGTCTCGTTCTGGGTTGCGTTCTGGGGATCAGTCATGGATCTTCAGTCCTTTCGCTTTATCGGCTTGATCTTTTGTGATCCGGAACACCACAGACGGTAGAGGTCAAAACTGGCCCGAGGCTGGCAGTTTCTTTCGATTTCGCCTTGACGTTGTTACAGAAGTGACTATTGTGTCTCAAGTGACGTTTTCCCTGCCCAAAACAATTCGCGCTTCCGCATGCGCGGCACTTGCCGCGTCTTTGCTTGCCAGCGCTAGCGTTTTCACTCCAGCGGCCAACGCCCAAACATCTTCTGGCACATTCGGCCTGCTAGATGAGCTAGGCCGACCTACCCCCCAGGTAGTCAAGCGCGTCCATGACTTTGCAGACAAACCGTTCGTACCTGCCGAGGTAGCCAACGCCTTGCGTACGGCGATCACGTTCTACGCCGGCGGCGCCGAACTCGGAGGCCCACCACTGCCTGAGAACGCTCCCCCGTTCACCCAGTTCTACTGGCCAACGGTGTCATCCCACTGCATCGGGCCCGGCCTGCACTCCACAGCCTCTGCGCTCGTCGTCCCAGGTCCGTCCACCACCCCGGCACCTGGGGCTAACGCTGGGGAGGCCACGTTTGTTTTCACCGCGCTTGGCACACCGGCCGCCGCGCCCGAGCAAGGTTTGATGAAGGTGTACTGGATCAATCTCAACAATTTCCGCACGGGCGTAACGCCATTAGATAACAATCTGATAAACCCATCAGGACCGGCGACCCTGTCCGCAACCGCCAAGACGGGCCCTGGGCGCGTACTCGCAGTTGTAGACGGAGGCGTGCGCACCCAAGACAGGGTGTGCAACTTCGCCCCCACCGCCGCAAGTTTTTCTGTGAGGTAAGAGATGAGCGTTGACCTACACCCTGTCAAGCAGGAAACCTTTGACACGGTCTCCAAGACCAACGTGGACCCCAAGGGATTCCTCCGTGAGGTAGACACGTTTCGGGTGACTGACTTTGGCCTCTACATGGCACGCGGGGCCAACCACCCCCGCTTTGGCTACCTCGAAAGCTGGCTGCTTCCAAAGCTCGGCCTGAGAGCCAACATCTTTCACTTCCGCGAGGGTGTAGAAGAAGAGCAGGAGTATTACTTCGACGTTGCGGACATTGACGTTGACGGCGACGTATGGACAACGCGTGACCTCTACGTTGACTTAGTCTCTAACACCGGCACCCCTATCGACGTTCTGGACATCGATGAGCTTGCCGCCGCTACCTCCGCAGGGCTAATCACTGCTGAGGAAGCCGAGAAAGCCATTGACTTCACCTTGAATGCCGTCGAGGGCATCACCCGTCACAGCGATGATCCGATGGAATGGCTGCGCACCCTCGGCATCGAACTGACGTGGGCGGATGAGGTGGAACTCACCCCCGTCGGCTAGCAAAAAGCCCTTTGGTGAAAATTAATACGCCGAAAATGGTGTGACACATCACTTTTTTCATTAACGTTAATGAAACCCACTGTTTCTGTGGATTTTAGTTTTGTTTCCTGCCGAAAGGATGACCGGTCACATGAAGAACCGCATTCGCATCGCCGCAATCGCCGGCCTGTCCACCATTTCCCTGGCTCTCACCGCATGTGCAGGTGATGGCGCAGAGTCCACCAGCACCGGCACCACCGCTGCTGAGTCCAGCCAGGCTGCAGAGTCCACTGGCGAGTCCACGGGCGGCCTGGAAATCAAGGCAGCTGGTGACTACAACCCGCTGGAGCGCGACCAGATCCAGGACGGCGGTGAGCTGACCATGGCCATCACCGAGATGGCTGAGCAGCAGAACGTTTTCCACGCAAATATGAACCGTTACACGCGCAACGTTTGGGACAAGTACAACCCGCAGCTCACCCTTTTCGACGGTGACGGTACCTACCACCCGAACCCGGCCTACCTCAGCGAGGTGAAGGACGAGGTTGTGGACGGCAAGACCGTGGTCACCTACACCATCGTGGATGAGGCCAACTACAACGACGGCACCCCGATCGACTGGAAGTCGTTTGAGAACACCTGGAAGTTCAACAACGGCTCCAACCCGGATGTCCAGGTCAACTCCACCGATGGCTACGAGCTGATCGAGTCTGTCACCCGTGGCGAGACCGACAAGCAGGCAGTTGTCACCTACAAGCAGGCATACCCGTGGTGGGAGGGCCTCTTCGGCAGCCTCGTTCCGCCGCAGGTTGACTCCGCTGACACCTTCATGAACGCCTACCTCAAGCAGCTCCACCCGGAGTGGGGCGCAGGCCCGTTCAAGGTTGAGAACGTCAACTTTGAAACCGGTGAGGTTTCCTTCGTGCGTAATGAGCTGTGGTGGGGCGAGCCGGCCAAGCTGGAGCGCATCTCCTACCGTGCAATGGAGGACCAGGCTTCCATCAACGCTTTCCGCGCAGGTGAGATCGACCTGACCGGCGTTGGTTCCCGTGACCGTCTGGAGACCGCACGTCAGATGGGCGACCAGGCTGATATCCGCGTCTCCCTGCGTCCGTCCAACTTCCTGCTGACCATCAACTCCGAGGCTCCTGGCCTGGATGATCCGAAGGTCCGCGAGGCAATCATGACGGCAATTGACCGTTCCCAGCTTGCCGCAATCCGCTTCAACGGCCTGGACTACACGGAGGACCTCCCGGGCTCCTTCACCCTGTTCCAGAACCAGCCTGGCTACGAGGATAACTTCGGCTCTGTGGTCCAGTACGACCAGGAGAAGGCAAAGAAGCTCCTCGAGGAGGCTGGCTACTCTGAGTCCAACCCGCTGTCCGTGCGCTACGTCACCCTGGGTGACTCCCCTATGGTTCAGGCCACCACCTCTGCAATTCAGTCCATGCTGCGCGCTGTTGGCATCGACGTCCAAGTTGAGGAGCGCCCGAGCTCCGACTTCTCCAAGGTGACCTCCGAGAAGGACTTTGACCTGTTCATGTCGGGCTTTTCCTCCTCCGACCCGTTCGGTGTTGCCTACTTCGGCCAGCTCTACGCCTCTGACTCTGAGCTGAACAAGTCTGGCACCGGCTCCGCTGAGCTGGATGCCAAGATCGAGGAGCTGCAGAAGATCGAGGACGCTGACGAGCAGATCAAGCGCGCTAACGAGCTTGAGAAGGAAGCCTTCGGCGAGTTCGGTATCATGCCGTACGCTAACGGCCCTGAGATGGTTGCTACCAAGCCGGGCCTGGCTAACCTGGGTGCCATGTCCTTCGCAGTGCTGCCGATCGAGAACGTCGGCTGGGCGAAGTAAGAGACCCGGTAACCGTTGATCACGTCGCGTAAATCCGCCGAAGCCCTTGTGGCTTCGCGCGGATTTATGCGTTTTCACACAGACTGAGAGACGCCATGTTCCGCTACCTCATAAGGAAAATTCTGAGCTGGAGCCTCATCGTATTTCTGGCCACCAACCTCACGTATTTCCTCGCCAGCTTTTTCTTGGATCCGCGCGCCAATTACTTCGGCCGTCGCCCTCCGCTTTCACCAGAGCAGATCGATGCTTTGCTTGAGCCCAACAACTTGAGCCCGAATACGCCGATAATTGAGCGTTGGTGGACATGGCTCACCGGCATTCTGACTCGTTGGGACTGGGGTAACTCCCCGCTCGGTGACTCGGTGAACGAACAGATTTCGTTTCGCATCTGGGTCTCCGCCCAGCTGACGTTCGTGGCAACCTTCCTGTCCATCGTCATTGGTGTGGCAGTGGGCGTGTACACGGCGTCGCGTCAGTACAAGCGCGCCGACCGCGTTTGGCAGGGCATTTCCATCATCACTATGAACACGCACGTGGTTGTGGCGTCTATTGCAGTGGTGTGGCTTGGCATCAAGATCAACGAGTGGACCGGGCGCCGTATCTTCTACGTCACCGGCGCCTCTAGCTCCAATGTGCAAGGCACGTGGAACAAGCTAGTTGACTTTGGTCAGCACCTTATCTTGCCCACGCTTGCGCTGCTGATCATTTCCTACGCGGGCTACCACTTCATGCAGCGCACCTTGCTGCTGGATAACTTGAACGCGGACTACGTCCGCACTGCTCGCGCCAAGGGCCTGACCAAGGCGCAGGCGGTGCGCAAGCACGCGCTACGCACCTCACTGATTCCGGTGGCAACCTCGGTGGCATTCTCCGTTCCCGGTATTTTCACCGGTGCGGTGATGACGGAACGCATTTTCGCCTGGAACGGCATGGGCCAATACTTCATCCAGACCATCAGCCGCAACGACGTGCATGGCGCAGTTGCTGTTGCTGCCTTCGGCGCCGCGATGACCGCAATATCTGCGATCTTGGCGGACCTGCTTGTGGTGGCACTTGATCCCCGAGTCCGGGTTAGCTAGGGAGGCACACCAATGTCGACGAAATACACCGGTTCGAGCTCTGGCCAGCCACGTCGCGCCAGCCAGAACCTGGGTATGCACGCAAACATCCCAGTTAATGACATGACGTCTACGTCTGAAACCGGACGCCAGGCAGACGGCACAGCAAGTGCTGAGCCACCAAACCAGTCCGCAGCGCTACGCGGCACCAGCAAGAGCCGTATCTACCTGCGCCGCTTCCTGCGAAACCGCATGGCGGTAGTAGGCACGGTTATCTTCATCGTGCTGGTCCTGCTCGCTGTCTTTGGCAAGTTCATCACGCCTTGGGCCTACGATGAACCGGACTTTTTGAACCTGGCCACCGGCCCAAGCAAGGAACACTGGTTTGGTACCACTGACTCCGGCAATGACCTATTCGCTCAGGTTGTGCACGGCCTTGGCCGTTCCCTGACCATTGCAGTGCCAGCAGCGCTGGCTATCACGATCCTCTCCGCGCTCATTGGCGCAGGTGCTGCGCTCTACGGCGGTGTGCTTGAAAAGATCGTGCTGGCAATTATCCACTTCATGCTGGCGGTGCCGACCTTCTTGATGATTGCACTGTTGGTCTCCGGCTCTGGCGGCGACTGGAAGGTGCTCACCGTGGTGCTCATCGCTTTCGGCTGGATGTACCCCGCTCGTGTGATTTGGTCACTGGCCTTGTCTATCCGAGAAAACGACTACGTCCGTGCCGCCCGTTTCATGGGTGTCTCCCGTCCGAAGTCGATTGTGCGCCACATCATCCCCAATGTGGCGTCGCTGTTGGTGATCCAGTTCATGATGGGCGTGGTCTCCACAATCATGAGTGAGACCGCCCTGTCCTTCCTTGGCTTGGGTGTGAAGCTGCCGGATGTGTCTCTGGGTACCCTGCTGCAGACCGGTACCGGAACCCTGATCACCACCCCGTGGCAGTTCTACTTCCCGGCGCTTGTGCTGACGCTGTTGACCGTCTCCATGGCTTTCATTGCTGACGGCCTGCGTGACGCTTTTGACCCGAACTCGAACTCTGGAGGCCGAGCATGACATCTTCCGTGAATTCCGCTAACCCGGTACTTAGCGTTCGTGATCTCAACGTTTCCTTCCCATCGGAGGCAGGCGTTGTCTCCGCGGTGCGCGGCGTGGACTTTGACCTCTACCCCGGCCGAACCCTTGGCATTGTGGGCGAGTCCGGCTCGGGCAAGT
Source organism: Corynebacterium sp. HMSC30G07 (assembly GCF_001806945.1). Taxonomy (NCBI): domain Bacteria; kingdom Bacillati; phylum Actinomycetota; class Actinomycetes; order Mycobacteriales; family Corynebacteriaceae; genus Corynebacterium; species Corynebacterium sp. HMSC30G07. The sequence continues at coordinate 196,775 of NZ_KV786473.1, forward strand.
CGGTTACGTCCATGGCCGTGATGGGCCTTTTGCCGGATTACGCCAAGGTCACCGGTTCGGTGCTGTACAAAGGCGAGGAACTGCTGACCAAAAACGACAAGGCCATGTCGCACATCCGCGGCAACGAGATCGGCATGATCTTCCAGGACCCACTGTCCGCTTTGACGCCGGTGTATGACATTGGTACGCAGCTGGTGGAAGCCATGCAGGCCCACAACAACATTTCCAAGTCCAAGGCACTCACCCGCGCGGCTGAGCTTTTGGACCTTGTGGGTATTCCGGAGCCGCAGAAGCGCCTGAAGTCCTTCCCCCACGAGTTTTCCGGCGGTATGCGCCAGCGCGTGGTCATTGCTATTGCGATTGCGAATGATCCGAAGGTACTGATCGCGGATGAACCAACCACCGCCCTCGACGTGACCATCCAGGCCCAGATCCTGGACGTGATCAAGGTTGCGCAGCGCGAAACTGGCGCGGCTTGCATCATGATTACCCACGACATGGGCGTGGTTGCCGGCACCGCAGATGACGTGCTGGTGATGTACGGTGGCCGCCCCGTGGAAAAGGCCGACGTACATACGCTGTTTAAGGCCCCGCAGATGCCGTACTCCATCGGCCTGCTCGGCTCCACCCCGCGTGTGGACGTCCCTTCGGACGAGCCCCTGACCTTTATCGAGGGCACCCCGCCGAAGCTGGTGAACATGCAGGAACGCTGCCAGTTCGCGCCGCGCTGCCCGATTGCCATCCCGGAGTGCTCAAACGGCGAACCGCTGCTTGAGCCCGTGGGTGATATTGCAGGTCACGAGGTTGCCTGCATCCGCCACAACGAGATCGAAAACGGCATGATCAACGGCCGCCCCCTCTACCCCACCCCGGTGCTTCCACAGGACTCGCTGGCGCACGTTCCGCGCGAGGAGCGCGAGGTGACCCTGGAAGTGGAGAACCTGAACAAGGAGTTCCCGCTGACTAAGGGTGCGTTGGTGAAGCGCCGCGTGGGCACTGTGCATGCGGTCAAGAACGTCTCCTTCGACCTTCGCGCCGGTGAGTGCATGGCTATCGTGGGCGAGTCCGGCTCCGGCAAGACCACCACCTTGCTGGAGATCATGAACCTGGATCCCGCTCCCGGCAGCCGCATTGTGCTGTGCGGTGAGGATGCCTCGAAATTCAACCATGCGTCGCGTCAGAAGGCCCGCCGCAACCTGCAGATGGTGTTCCAGGATCCGATGAGTTCGCTGAACCCGCGCATGACGGTCAAGGAGATCATCCAGGAGCCGCTGGACGCGCTTGGTTACCAGGGTGACAAGGACGAACGTATTGCTGAACTGATGCGCACCGTGGGTCTGGATGAGTCCCAGATTGACCGCTTCCCAGGCCACTTCTCGGGCGGTCAGCGCCAGCGCATCGGCCTGGCCCGTGCGCTTGCCACCAACCCCTCGGTGATTGTGCTGGACGAGCCGGTCTCAGCGCTCGACGTATCTATCCAGGCTGGTGTGATTAACCTGCTGGAGTCCCTGAAGCGCGAGCTTGGCCTGTCTTACCTGTTCGTGGCACACGATCTGTCGGTGGTCCGCCACCTGTCGGACCGTGTTGCGGTGATGTACAAGGGCGACTTCGTGGAATTCGGCGAGGCGGATGAGGTGTTTGATAACCCCCAGCACCCGTACACCAAGGCGTTGTTGTCTGCGATCCCGATTCCTGACCCGGAGGTTGAGCGCAACCGCGTGCGCCAAACCTACAAGCCGGAATAGGGCCTTGTTGCTTGTCGACGCTCCCCCTGCGCCGACAAGCACCCCCACTCCCCCTTAGGGCACTGGTGTTAACGGACTTCGATGCCGAGGTCTTCGCCAGTGCCCAATTCAATGCCCAAGCCCGGAACCGAATTGATCAGGTTCTGGGTGTATGGGTCTTGCGGATTATCAAAGATGTCGTCCGAACTCCCCTGCTCCACGGCAACGCCTTGGCGCATCACCACAATGTCGTCAGCGGTCTGGCGGACCACAGCTAGGTCGTGGGTAATGAACAGGTAGGAAAGGTCGAGCTCTTCCTGCAGGTCTGCCAGCAGGTTGATGATCTGGTTTTGCACCAGCACGTCAAGTGCAGACACGGCCTCATCCAGTACGACAACTTCCGGGTGCAGCGCAAGCGCACGCGCAATTGCGATGCGTTGGCGCTGGCCGCCGGAGAGTTCGTTCGGGTAGCGTCGCATAGCAGAGCGCGGCATCTGCACCATGTCTAGCAGCTCAGCAACGCGAGATTCGCGCTCCTTGCGGCCGCCGACCTTGTGCAGCGCTAATGGTTCCTCGATGCACTTGTACACCGAGAACATCGGGTCGAGTGAGCCGTAGGGGTTTTGGAACACCACCTGGACTTTGCGGCGCATCTCAAACAGCTCTTTACCTTTAAGCTGCGCAATATCCTGGCCTTCGAAGATCACTCGCCCACTGGTCGGTTCGAGAAGACGCAGAACCATGTTGGCCACGGTGGACTTGCCGGAGCCGGATTCGCCGACGAGGGCGAGCGTCGTGCCACGTCGTAAAGAAAAGCTCACATCATCAACCGCGCGAAGGATCTTCTTGGCGCCTTTTTGGCCGCGCACGTCGAATTCCTTCACCAGGTTCTCCACGCGCACGACTTCCTCGCCGCCGCGGTCGCCCGCCTTGCGCTCTGCGGTTTCCAGGCCCTGCGCCTTAGCGGACTGGATGCGTGCAGACGCCAACGATGGCGCCGCCTTCACCAACCGCTGCGTGTACGGGTGCTGTGGATTGCGCAGAATCTTCAGGCTCGGGCCCTTCTCCACGATGCGTCCGCGGTGCATCACCACGAGGAAGTCGGCGCGCTCTGCCGCCAACCCAAGATCGTGGGTGATGAACAGCAGCGAGGTACCCAGCTCAGCGGTGAGCTTGTCCAGGTGATCCAGGATTTTCTTCTGCACCGTGACGTCGAGGGCGGACGTTGGTTCGTCGGCAATGAGCAGCTTCGGACGTGCAGCCAGGCCGACCGCAATGAGCGCTCGCTGGCGCATGCCTCCAGAGAACTCGTGCGGGTACTGCTTCGCCCGGCGCTCAGCGTCCGGCAGGCCGGCTTCCTCCAAAAGCTCAACAACGCGCTTGTGGCGCTCGGAGCCCGGCACCACGTTGTTGGCGCGCAGCGACTCCTCCACCTGCGTGCCAATGCGCCACACCGGGTTGAGGTTACTCATCGGGTCCTGTGGCACCAGCCCAATCTCGCTGCCTCGGATTTCCTGCCAACCCTTCTCGTCGAGGTTGGTCAGGTCCTTTCCGTCGAACGTGATGGTGCCGTTGGTCACCTTGCCGGTTCCTGGCAACAGGCCCAAGATGCTCATCGCAGCGGTGGACTTGCCGGAGCCAGACTCACCCACAATGGCCACGGATTGGCCTGGGTAGATCGTCAGGTCAAAGTCACGTACGGCTTCCACCACACCCGTGGTGGATTCGAAGGTGATCTTGAGGTCTTCAATGTTAAGCAGGGGCTGGTTCATCGCTTCCTCGCCTTCGGGTCGAGGGCGTCGCGGACCACGTCGCCCATCATGATAAAGCTCAGCACCGTCAGTGCCAGGGCAATTGCCGGGTAGAACAGCACCATGGGCTGGGTGCGTAGGGACGCCTGCGCCCTCGAAATATCTCCACCCCACGACACCACGGACGTTGGCAAACCAATACCAAGGAACGACAGCGTTGCCTCAGCAACAATGAACGTGCCCAGCGCCACCGTCGCGTACACAATGATCGGCGCCGCTGCATTCGGCAGGATGTGGGAGAAGATGATCTTGCTGTCGGAAGCGCCAAGTGCGCGCGCAGCGGTCACGAACTCGTCGTTTTTCACACCCATCACCGCGCCACGCGTAATACGTGCGATCTGCGTCCAGCCAAACATAGACAGTGCAAGCACCACCATCCAGATGGAGCGCTGGTTTTGGAACATGGACATAACCACAATCGCAGCCAGCACCAGCGGGACGGCGAAGAAGATATCTGTCAGGCGAGACAGCAGCGTGTCCCAGATACCACCGTAGAAGCCGGCGATGGAACCGATGATGGTGCCAAGTGCGGTAACAATCAGCGTGGTCAGCACGCCCACAGCAACGGATGCACGTGCACCGTAGATGGTGCGCGCGTAAATGTCGCAGCCTTGACGGTCAAAACCAAATGGGTGGCCAGAGGTCGGTCCATTCAGTGAGCGCGACAGGATGCACTCACGCGGGTCAGTAGCGGTGAACAGCTGAGGTGCGATTGCCACGGCAAGCGCCATCAGAATCAGTGCGGCTGCTACCCAAAACAGGGGACGGCGGCGCAGGTACTTCCACGCTTCGCCCCATTGGCTTGACGGCGCCCGGTCATCGGCCACAGCGTCAACGGCGCCGAGGCCCGACTCATCAGTCTCAGCTACGTAGTATTCCTGCCCAGGCAGCACAGTATCTACAGCATCTACAGCGTTATTGGTTTTTGGGTTATGCATAGCGAATCCTCGGATCCAGGACAGCGTAGAGCAGGTCCACCAGCAGGTTGGCAACGATGTACACGATCACCAGCACCGTGGTGAATGACACCACCGTGGCAGGCTCACCCTTGATGATTGCTTGGAAGATGGTGCCGCCAACGCCGTTGATGCCAAAGATGCCTTCGGTAACAATGGCGCCACCCATCAGCCCACCAAGGTCAGCACCCAGGAAGGTCACAACCGGGATCATGGAGTTGCGCAGCACGTGGCGGTTCATCACTTGACCGTTGGACAGGCCCTTAGCACGGGCGGTACGCACATAATCCGCGCGGAGGTTTTCGCTGACGGACTGCCTGGTTAATCGCAACACGTACGCAAATGACAAGGCGCCTAGCACCACCGCGGGCATTAACAGCGCTGTGAAGCTTTCGTTTCTTCCCACTGTCACGGGGAGTAATCCCCACTTCACGCCAACGAGGTACTGCAGCACGAAACCGATAACAAAGCTCGGCACCGCAATAACAAACAGGGAGACAACCAGCACGGTGGAGTCGAAGATGCCGCCGCGGCGAACACCGGCGATCACGCCGAAGATGATGCCAAAGATGGCTTCAAAGGCCAGCGCCATCAGCGCCAGCTTGATGGTGACCGGGAAGGCGTTTGCCATTACGGAGCGCACCGGCTGGCCGGAGAACGTCGTGCCGAAGTCCAGCGTCAAAATGCCCTTGAGGTAGAGCAGGTACTGGACCAAGAATGGCTTGTCTAAGTTGTACTCTTCGGTGATGCGTTGGCGAGCAGCTTCGCTCAAGCCTCGGTCGCCGCCGAGCGCTTCGACTGGGTCGCCCGGCATAAGAAAGACGAGGGCATAGAGCAAAAGCGTGGCCCCGAAGAACACGGGGATGATTTGCAAGAGCCGCCGCCCGATGTAGCGCCACATGGGTTAGTTCGCTCTCTTTCGGTTAAGCAGTTTCGTTGACAGTTTCAGTTGTCTTCAGTTGTCTTCAGTCGTCGGTGTTGCGGACATGCTTGGCAGAATACCGCCGGACGCAACACGAAACCCACACCCGACACGAGCCGTGTCTGAGTGTGGGTTTGTGCAACTACGAAGCGGCATCCGCTTGGAGGGACGTTACTTCTTAGTGATTGCGTAGAACAGCGGGACAGACTTCCAGGAGAATGCCACGTTGTCAACGTTCTCGGAGTAGCCACCGACCACGTTGGAGTACCACAGCGGGATAACCGGCAGGTCCTGCAGCAGGATCTCCTGAGCCTCGTTGTAGTACTCGGAAGCCTCCTCAACGCTGGCTGCGCCGGCAGCCTGCTTCAGCAGCTGGTCGAAGGTGGCGTTGGAGTAGTCACCGTCGTTGGAGCCAGCGTTCGTGCCGTACAGCGGGGACAGGAAGTTACCCAAGGACGGGTAGTCTGCCTGCCAGCCGGTGCGGAACGCGGTGGTGATCTCGCGCTTAGTCACGTCATCACGCAGGGACTTGAAGTCCGGGTATGCGTTGCCCTCAGCCTCAATGCCCAGGGTGTTCTTGATGGAGTTTGCAACTGCATCAACCCATGCCTGGTGGCCACCATCAGCGTTGTAGGAGATGGCAAACGTGCCGGTCCACGGGTTGATCTTGTCAGCCTCTTCCCACAGACGCTTTGCTTCCTCCGGGTCGTACTCCAGAACCTCAGCACCGTTCAGGGTGTCGGTGTGGCCAGCGATCACCGGGGAGGTGAAGTCCGTTGCCGGGGTGCGGGTGCCGTCGAAGATGGTCGCGGTGATCTCCTCGCGGTTGATTGCACGGGAGATTGCAGCGCGGCGCAGCTTGCCCTCTTCACCACCGAAGTGCTCGAGGCGCTCCGGGATGGTGAAGGACTGGAAGATGGCAGCCGGCTGGTTCACGGCGCGCTCGCCCAGCTCGTCGTTGAAGGTTGCGAACGCAGAGTCCGGGATAGCGTCGGTCACGTCCAGGTTGCCTGCGAGCAGGTCAGCGTAGGAAGCGTCCTGCTGTGCGTAGAAGACGAAGTTGATGCCGTCGTTCTGCGCAGCGCGGTCGCCGGAGTACTCCTCGTTTGGAACGATGATGGCGTCCTGGTTGTGGTTCCACTCAGCAAGCTTGTACGGGCCGTTGCCGATCGGGTTCTCGCCGTATGCAGCGAGGTCATCGAATGCAGACTCGTGCATTGGGTAGAAGGCGGAGTAGCCCAGGCGCAGCGGGAAGTCGGCTTCTGGCTGGGTCAGCTCGATGGTGAACGTCTGATCGTCCACAATCTCCAGGCCCTCGAGCGGCTTGCCCTCCTCGAAGCCCAGGATGGACTCGAAGAAGTAAGCGCCGAGCATCGCATCCTCAACAACCTTGTTCCAGGTGTTGACGAAGTCCTTGGAGGTCACCGGGGAGCCGTCGGACCACTTGATGTCATCGCGCAGGGTCACGCGGTAGGTCTTTTCACCCTCCAGCTCAACGGACTGTGCCATCTCGTTGTGGGACACGCCGTCCTTGTCAAAGTAGACAAGACCCGAGTAGATCATATCGACGATGTTGCCGCCGCCGACCTCATTGGTATTACCTGGGATGAGCGGGTTCTGCGGCTCAGTGCCGCTAGCGGTGATGTAATTGCCGCCGTCTGCGCCGCCGGTGGAGGCGCTGTCCGAGCCACATGCGGCCATGGTGAAGGTTAGCGCGCTGGCTGCAACAACAGCCAGGGTCTTCTTCATGTTCACTATAGATTCTCCTTGATTCATGTGATGATCCCAATGATCCCAATCACATTTGTTACCGGTAGCCGGAATAGAACACAATACTACCCAACAGATTCCGTAAATCCACCCGAAAGTTTTTCTCGTATTTACTTTGCGTTCACTGTGACCTGCTGCTGGGCTGGTAGCGTCAAAGGGTTACGCCCGCCGCTACCTACCAAAGGAGCCATTCATGTCCGGTGGTTTGCTCGCCCTGCTTGACGACGTTGCGCTGATCGCCCGCACTGCCGCCGCCTCAGCCGACGACGTGGCAGCGATGACGGCGAAGACGTCTGCGAAAGCTGCGGGCGTGGTCATTGATGACGCAGCAGTGACCCCACAGTTTGTCTCTGGGGTCACCCCGGCGCGTGAGCTGCCGATGATCTGGAAGATTACCAAGGGTTCTTTGCGCAACAAGCTGCTAATCATCCTGCCCATTGCACTTGTCCTGAACGCATTCGCGCCGTGGGCGTTGGTACCGCTGTTGATGTTGGGCGGTACGTACCTCTGTTATGAGGGCGCAGAGAAGATCGTCCAAAAGATCAAGGCAAATCCTGAAGAAGAGCAGGAACGTGCGGTAAACAAAACGCCGGAGGATGAGGATTCCTTAGTCAAAGGCGCAATCATGACAGACCTGATCTTGAGTGCGGAGATCATGATCATTGCGCTTGATGAGGTTGCTGATCAGCCCATCTGGATGGAGGCTGCCGTGCTTGTTTCAGTGGGTATCCTCATCACCATCGCGGTTTATGGCGCGGTGGCGATCCTAGTCAAGATTGATGACATCGGCCGCGGCATGATCGAACGCGACAAAGCAGCCACGCTTGGACGTGGCCTTGTGAAGGGCATGCCGTATATCTTGACCGCGATTGGTGTTGTGGGCACGGTTGCCATGTTGTGGGTTGGCGGCCACCTGATCGTGCGTGGCTTGCACGAGGTTGTCGGCTGGCATTGGCCACACGACGTCTCGGAGCACCTCAAGGAGGCCGCTGGCGGCGGGGCGCTTGGGTGGCTGGCTGAGACCGGTGTGTCTCTGACTGCGGGGTTGATCACCGGTTTCATCGTGCTGGGAATCGTCGCGCTACTAGGCAAACTGCTAGGCAACATGCGTGGCGCGAAGGCCAACGCTTAAGCTGAAGCAATGGACAGGCTCTACTCTCTCGCACCGTCGATATGGGGTGCTGGCGAGGAAATTGAGCTCGCCAGCGTGATCCAAGCTCCCCTTTTTGAAGAGTTTGGGGACACGAAAAATTCAGCATTTTTGCCGGTCCTGCTCCACCCGAATCCGCTCAACGGATCGTGGCGGGTACGCCGGGTGGGCCATGACCGCACCCAGGGCAGAGTGCTGGGGGAAGTCGCGGCTAGGCACCGCGAGCGCTACCCGGAGATGCAACGCGTTGAGGCCTCGCTGTTGATGCCAACCACGGTCGCAGAGATCCGTTTTGATAACCAGACCGGCCTGTTTCGGGCCAAAATTATTCTGCCGCCGCACCAACTTACGGTGCCTCGCAACGATCCTCCAGAAGGTGCGCTGGTGCTACCGCCTGGGGACATGATTGTGGTGGATACCGCCAAAGGAGAGTTCAGTGCTGACGAGCTCGTCGCACTCTCCCCCGGCACCTGGTTTGTTGCGTTGCACCCGCTGGCAGGCACCGTTGCTGTCACGCTCAACGGCAAGGCACTCGGTGGCTTCGACGCCGAAGACGCCGCACAGCTACTTGCGTTTATAGAAGAAGCCGGCGCCCCACTGTATGTTCGCGCCGTGCTGCTCGATGGCATGGCTGCGCTCAATGCCGGCGCCCCGTCTGAGGGCCTGCAGACAATCCCCGCGCTGAAGGTCCCGGACACGACGCCTACTACCCCGTGGTCACTCGTGGATTTTCCCGACGGCTCGTGGGCAGTCACCGTGGAGCGTCCCTTTGCCACGGACCCGGAAGACACGATCCGGCCGCACTACAGGGCACGCTACGTGTCGCTGACAGGTGAGGACCGCCCCGACGATGTCGCCGCACCGACGCAGATGTTTGCCAAGGTGGAGCTTCCGGAAGATAAACCGGAAGATAAACCGGTAGAGGTGCGGGAGCGTGCCGTCGTTAAGGAAAAGCCCGAAACCGGGTGGCAAGGTGCCGGTGGCTACCTCACCGAAGTTGAGAAGGTGCAGCTCAGGCGTCGCGAACGGGTTGCTGGCGAGGTTGGTCGGCACCGCAAGTAGGCAAAGACGCGTACGGTGGGGCCTATGAGCAACGATAAAGGACCTAACCCGTACGTAGTAGATATTGAGAAGGCCACCCTGGAAAATGAGGCCTTCCGTGAAACCCTGTGGACCGGAAAGTACCTGCAGCTGACGGTTATGACCATCCCGGCTGGCGGCGAGATTGGCGCTGAGATCCACGATGGTCACGATCAGTTCCTCCGCCTTGAGGAGGGCGAGCTGCGCGCACAGATCGGCCCGAGCAAGGACGACCTTGAGGTTGACCAGGTTGTTGGCGCAGACTGGGCAGCGTTCGTGCCATCCGGCAAATTCCACAACTTTGTCAATGAGTCCGACAAGCCGGCGAAGCTCTACTCCATTTACGCAGCTCCGGAGCACAAGCCGGGCACTCGCCACGAGACCAAGGCGGATGCGGACAACGATCCGCACGAGCATGACGCTGTGTAACCAGCGCTGTATAACTAGCGCAAGACGCGCGCGGTACCGTCAACACGACGGGTAACACCGCGCGCGTCAAGCATTTCTAGCAGCGGAATTGCCACGCGCCGAGTGGTGCCCCACGCTTTGCGGGCGTCGGAGGCCGAAAATGGTTGTTCCAATTCTTGGAGAAGCGCGGCGGCTTTGGCGGGGGCGTTGGCAAGCAACACCACACCGTCAGCGATCCGCACAATGCGCCCGGCACGCTCGGCTGCCGCCAGCTCCTTATCGCCCACTCCCCACGCCGCAAGGTCAGCGGCCTCGGGCGCGGCAAACGGCTGGGCGTGCAGGTGCTCCTCCAGTTTGGCTATCCCCTCGCCCAAATCGAGTGTGCGGCCAGTCGAAATCAGCCCTTCGGCCATCGTCAGTTTTGCCGCGGCGGCAGCCAGTGGCAGCAGCTTGGCATCGGGGAGCTTTAGCTTATCCACGCCCTCCGCAACCCCCATCCCTGCCGACAGCGGGTGGCTCCGCTCATGTTCTGCAACGGCTTTGAGCAGGGCGGTCTTCCAAGCCATGACTTGGCTGGCTTGAATCCAGTAGCCAGCAAACGCGACTGCTCCCGTTGGTGGTGTGTCGGGTACGTCGTAGCCCAGCCGCGCCAGGTGTTCTGGGGTAACGGCCACGCGGCGGGTAATCTCGGCGTTGATATCGGGCAGTGTGGGTAGCGCTTCGGCGCGACGTGCGGCGTCCCCGCGGCGGAGAAAGGCCGGTGGGTCCGCGTCCACCACGCGAGCACCAGCCAGGATGTGTTGCTCGCCGGAGCCGCGCAACACTACCGTGTCGCCGATCTTGAGCGGCAGCGGCAACTCAAAGCTAAGGCGCACGTGGTTCCTCCCCAGCAGCCGCACGGCACACGGCACGCTGGCGGTACCAACGTGGGCGACGGCTTCGCGTGGGAGGGGGGAGGTGGTTGGGGTGGTTAACGTGGCGTCGATAAGCAGAGTGCTCTGCCAAGCTCCCGGGGTGAGTAAGGCATCGCCGCGGCCAATGCTTTCGGCGTCGATGCCACGCAGGTTCAGTGCCACACGCATCGCCGGTTGCGCCACGTCAATGGGGGTGTCCTCAGACTGCACGGAACGCACGTGGACCTGCTGACCGCGCAGTTCAAGCACGTCCCCCGGTCGGATCGTGCCAGCGGTGAGCGTACCGGTAACCACCGTGCCCGCACCTTTGACGCTGAAAGCACGATCCACCCAAAAGCGGATCCGCGCGCCTGGGTCCGGGGCCGGTGCGGCCTCAAGCGCCTCGTGGAGGGTACGGGTGAGCTCCCCGATTCCTTCGCCGGTCTTCGCGGATACCTCCACCACCGGCCAGTCCTGTGCTGTGGTGCCGGCGACCTCGCGCGCGATCTGCTGGCGCACCTCGGTGCGGCGCTGCGGGTTAGCGTTGTCCGCGCGCGACATCGCAATCACGCCAGTGGTGATGCCGAACGCGTTGATGGCGTCCAGGTGGTCCTTGGACTGCTCTTTGAACCCCTCATCAGCAGCGATAACCAGCAACACCGCCGGCGCGGGTCCCACACCGGCAAGCATGTTGGCAATGAAACGCTCGTGGCCCGGCACGTCCACAAAGGCGATGTCGCCGACCCACACGAACCCAAGATCAATGGTCAGGCCGCGTTTGCGCTCCTCGTCCCAGCGGTCCGGCTCCATGCCGGTTAAACGCTTGACCAGGGTGGACTTGCCATGATCTACGTGGCCTGCGGTGGCAACGACAAAGCTCATGCGCGTACCTCACCCGCGGCTTCATCTACAGCCTCAACAATGGCGGCAGCAACAAGCGCGTCTTGGTCTTCAGGCACACAACGCAGGTCAATGAGTAAGCGCCCGCCGTGGACGCGGCCGAGAATGGCGGGATCGTGGCGTCGTAAAGCATGAGCCAGTTCCTCGTCCAACTCCACCGCGTAGGCGGGAAGCGGGTGGCCGGGCGCTCCCCCACCGCCAACGCGGCCATCGTGCGCCACAACCGTGCCGCCAACCTTTGCCGCCAAGGCCTCGGTGCGCTGCTTCAACACAGCCGGGTCCGCGTGCAGGTAGGCGTGCGTGGGGTTGTAGGCAAGACGCATCGTCGCCTCAAGCGCTGCAAGGCGCAGCTTGTCAATGCGCACCGCGCGTGCCAGCGGGTGCTTGCGCATCCTCGCAATCGCCTCACGCGTGCCCAACACCACGCCTGCCTGCGGGCCGCCCAAAAGCTTGTCGCCGGAAAACAACACCACGTCCGCACCCTGCTTCAACGCGGTCGTCGCATCCGGCTCATCCGGCAGCAGCGGGTCCGGGGCCAGCAGGCCAGAGCCTGTGTCCACGATCAGCGTCTGGCCATTGGCGTTGGCGATCTCACGCAGCTGTGCCACGCTCACACTCGCCGTGAAGCCCTCCACCCGATAGTTGGACGGGTGCACCTTTAAAATCGCCTTCGCCTCATGCGCGCGCTCATAGTCCGCGGGGTGCGTGCGATTCGTCGCACCGACCTCCACCAGGCGCACGCGCGCGGACTCAATCAGCTCCGGCAGCCGGAAACCCGCGCCGATCTCAATGAGCTCACCACGAGAGATTACCAGGTCCCCACCCTCAGCAAACGTTGCCGCTGCCAGCAGCAACGCGGAGGCACCGTTGTTCACCACCAGCGCGTCCTCGGCGGCAGGGCACGCGGCCAGCAACGCATCCGTTGCCTGCTTGCCACGCTCACGCGAGCGCACACCTGCCTCTAAGTCCATCTCCACATCCACGTAGCCTGCCGCGCGGGACATCGCCTCCACCGCGCCGGTCGACAGGGGCGCACGCCCCACGTTCGTGTGCACAACCACGCCCGTTGCGTTGATCACGGGAGTCAGGGTGGTTGCGCCTTGGTTCGCCCGCGCCACAAACACGTCGCGCACATCCTCAGGCGAAATCTCGCCTCGGCGGGCAGCCGCCTGCACATCGTGCGCGAGGGCTTTGAGGGTGGCGGTTGAGAGGTTCGACGTGGCGTCGGCAAGCAATAAAAGCTCATCCGTACGGGGAATGCTGCGGCGCGGATCCAAACGAAACCTCCCGAAAAACTATGGCGGAGACGGACAGGAATCGAACCTGCCAGGCTGAGATGCTCAACCTCACCAGTTTTGAAGACTGGGGCGCCCACCAGGACACGTACGCCTCCGTCGCGTGACGCTACCATACAGCGATATGAGCAAAACAGCCTCAGAAATCCGACTGACCCAATTTGCTGCCGGTGGCGGGTGCGCCTGCAAAATCCCACCCGGGGAACTCGAAGACGCAGTAGCCGGCTTGGTTGGCTTTACAGACCCCAACGTGATCGTTGGTCTTGACGACGGTGATGATGCCTCCGCCATCCGCGTCCGCGATGACCTGGCGATTATCTCCACCACCGACTTTTTCACCCCTGTGGTGGATGATGCGTATACCTGGGGCAAGATCGCCGCCGTCAACGCGCTCAGCGATGTGTACGCCATGGGCGGCACCCCAATTACTGCCCTGAATATTTTGGGCTGGCCGCGCGAAGTCCTGCCGCAGGAACTGATCCGTGAAGTCCTCCACGGCGGGCTCGACGCCGCAACTGAAGCCGGCATTTCCGTTACCGGCGGACACTCCATTACTGCACCGGAGCCGATCTACGGCATGGCCGCAACCGGCACCGCCGACCCCGCGCGACTGATGCGCAACGACTCCGCCGAGGCCGGGCTGCCAATCACCCTGACCAAGCCGATCGGCTCCGGCCTGCTGAACAACCGCCACAAGGCCACCGGCGAGTGGTTCCAGCAGGCAGTCGACGTCATGACCACGCTGAACCGGGATGCCTCTCGCGCTGCGGTGGATGCTGGTGTGAAGGCAGCGACCGATGTCACCGGCTTCGGCCTGCTCGGACACCTGTACAAGATGGCACGCGCCTCCAGGGTGGATGCGGTGATTGATTTCGCTGCTGTGCCTTTTATCGACGGCGCACGTGAAACCCTCCGCGACGGCTTCGTCCCTGGCGGCTCGCGCCGAAACCTGGACTGGGTCAGCCCCCACGTCGACTCCGACCTGGATGAGGAGGCGCTGCTCTTGCTTGCCGACGCCCAGACGTCCGGCGGCCTCCTCGTCATCGGCGAAGTGCCCGGCTACCCCATCATCGGCGAAACCGTGCCGGGCAACGGTCGGGTGCGCGTGCGCTAGCGCTTGTTTTTAGCGCGCTGTGGTGATGGAGTCCCCCACCTGGCCTGCGGCCTGGCGCTCCTTAAGTCGGGCGCGCTGGGGTTCCACCACATACTTCGGGTCTTCGGTGGACTGACGTCCCGCTTGGACGATGCCGAAGCGGGTTAGGCAGGAACCGGCCATGAGTGCCGCACCCGAAAGCGCTGCGATGACACGGTTGCGGCCACCCACCAGAGCGCCAAGGCCACCTGCGATAACGCAGGCCTCTGCCGCCTTGAGCAGCTTGCCGGCCTTGCCCTGGTGCATCGTCTCCTCCAGTGGCGCGTGCAGGTTACGCTCCACGTTCTTGGAGGCCAAGATGTCCGCCGCGGCGCCAACGGCACCCAGCACGCGTGCCGGACCGTTGTTCCTGGTGGACGTGGTCACCAGCGCCGCTCCTGCGGAGGCAGCTGCCGCTGAGGAGACAAACAGCGCCGGCAGTTCCTTATGCGCGTCTTGCCACAGCGGCACTGACGTGTTGCCCAACAACACTGCTGTGTACGCGGCAAGGGGCGCGCCGAGCAGGCCGGCAGCCACACCAGCAGGAGTGGCGGCCCAGTGGAGGAAGCTACGCGCGAAATCGGGCAGCGGCAGGCGCTCACCCGTGAGGGTGTCTACCTCAGCTATCGCAGGCACCGCAGCGGTTGAACCGAACGCTCCCAGAATCCACGAACCCACGCTCATGGGCGAGGACAGTTTGAACACGCGGAACATGTTGAGCATCCGCTCCGGACGTCCTAGGTCCAAAATGAGAAAGCTCGATCCCAACCCTGCCGCCGCGAACGTGGTCAGTCGGGTGTTGCGCTGCAGCTCACGGTTGCCGGTCAGCCCTGCGCCAACAGCCAGAAGCGCCGACCCGCCCGCTACACCGCCGAGGAAAAAGTATCCGGCAATTGGCCACTCCCACGGCGGGAACTTCACAATTGGCTTGCCGTAGTACGAGTCATACTGCGTGAAGTCCGCTTTCGGCACCATGAGTTCTTCACCACGGTGCCGCTTCTTGCCCTGCGGTTTTGCACCGCCACTACCACTGCCCTGGTTTCGCTTCGGTCCGCGCGGCTCTTCCGGGGGCCGGTAGCTATCAAACTCTGCCATTAGCTGCGTCCTCCAATCACAAATGCACCCGCAACCGCACCAATCAGACCGGCTGCCGCAAAGACGGCACGCTTAGCCATCGTGGGCAAGTTAGCGGTTGGCACCTGGGGGTCTGGCGGCAGGCCGTAGACCTCTGGGGCGTCCAAAAGCAAGAAGATTGAGCCTGTACCGCCAACGCCGTCCTCGCTGTTGGCGCCATACAGACGCGCTTCCGTCATGCCCTGGGCGTGTAGCTCCTTCACGCGTGCCTGGGCGGTTGCCAGCATCTCCTCGTAGGAGCCGTACTTAATCGACGTGGTCGGGCACGTCTTGGCGCACGCCGGGCCCTCCCCGATCGCCTGACGGTCAAAGCACATCGTGCACTTCTGCGCCACGCCGATGTTCTTGATTGGAGCGACCTCGCCAACAGTGAAGTCTGCTCCACGCTTCGTGCGATCGTCGCGCTTGGACACGCCGCCGTCTTCACGGCGCTCGATCACGCCAAACGGGCAGCCTGCCACGCAGGTGCCGCAACCGTTGCACACGTCATCTTGCACCACCACGGTGCCGTGCTCCGTACGGAACAGCGCACCTGTCGGGCACACGTCAAGGCAGCCCGCGTTGGTGCAGTGCTTGCACACATCAGAGGACATGAGCCAACGGAAATCCGGTGTATCACCCGGGGTAACAGACTGCGCAGGCTGTGCGGGTTGCGTGGGTTGCGTGGTTTCAGCGTTGCCGCCTGCCCCAACGCTCGGCATACCCAGCGAGACCAACTTCGCGCCCTCTTCGCGGGCTTTGGTGATCTGTTCCTCGCTCTGCTCAATAAACGCCACGTGGCGCCACGTATCCGCGCCGAGCGAGCCGGTGTTGTCGTAAGAGTTACCCGACAACTCGTAGCCGTCCTGCGGGTTACGGTTCCACTCTTTACAGGCCACCTCGCAGGCCTTGCAGCCAATACAAATAGAGGTGTCCGTGAAGAACGCCTTGCGCGCAGCGCGGTCGTAGCCAACGTGCTGTGGCGCTTCGGTAATGCTGTTCGTCTTCGCCATTGGCGTCTACCTAGCCTTCCCTCTCCGCCATATTCTGCTTCGTGTTATCTACTTCCGCCGTGTGCTCATCGTCCAGTCCCGGCGACGCGGTTGCATCGTGCGAGCCCAGTTTGGAGCCAGTGTCCTCGGTCAGGCCTGCACGTTTCTGGTACTCACGCACCAGCGCATCGCGTTCAGCACCGCGTGGACGGCGGCCCGGGCGGATATCCACCGCGGACACCTTGGACGCCTGAATGTTCACGTTTGGATCCAGCATGATGCCAAGCAGGTCATTTGGCCCGTCACCGCTGACCTCGGCGTACTTGCCTTTGCCGTAGTGGAACGGCATGCCGATCTGTTCGTACTGCTGCTCCCCAATGGTCAGGGACTGAATGCGGTCCGTGACCAGCACGCGGGACTCGATTGCGCCACGCGGCGAAATCAAGGTTGCCCAGCCACCGTTTTCCAAACCAACCTTCTCGGCCAGCTGCGGGGAAACCTCGCAGAACAGCTCTGGCTGCAGCTCCGCCAAGAATGGCAGCGTTCGCGTCATCGCACCCGAGGTATACATCTCCGTCAAACGGTAGGTGTTCAGGATGTACGGGTAGACCTCTGTGCCTTCCTCACCGTAGTTCGGGGCAGACAGGTTATTCGGGCCACGCATGACAATTCGCGACGGCGACTGCTGCTGCTTGTACAGGAAGTTCGGGAATGGCGACTCCTGTGGCTCATAGTGCGTCGGCATCGGGCCGTCGACCATGCCACGCGGGGCAAACAGCCAACCCTTGCCGTCCGGCTGCATGATGAACGGATCATCGCCAGCCAACGCATCCGGTCCCACAGCGTCACGATCCGGTTTGTAATCCGGCGCCTTGTTTACCGGGAAGTCCACCACATCCGGCGACTCCCAACGCTCAGCGTCCTCATTCCACCAGACCAGCTTCTTACGCTCAGACCACGGCTTGCCATCCGCATCAGCGGACGCACGGTTGTACAGCACGCGGCGGTTCAGCGGCCACGCCCAGCCCCAGTCAAGCGCCATCTCATCCTGCTCGGAACCAGGGCGCTTGTTTGCGGAACGGTTCACGCCGCCTGCAAACACGCCGGAGTAAATCCAGCAGCCAGACGAGGTGGTGCCGTCCGCCTTCAGGTCAGCAAAGCTATCCACCAGCTGTCCCTTGCGCGGACCTTCGAGGAAGTAGCCGTTGATCTCACGCAGCACAGACTCTGCATCGATCTCACCGTGCTCATCCAGGTCATAGTCCCAGGTGATGGACTGCAACGGAAGGTCACGCGGGTCAGTGGAATCCTTCACCCGCTCCTTCAGGCGCAGACCCAGCTCGTAGAAGAACTGCAGATCACTATCCGCATCGCCTGGTGGCTGCTTCGCCTGGAAGCGCCACTGCAGCAGACGCTGCGTCTGGGTAAATGTACCGGCCTTTTCCACGTGGTTCGCGGCAGGCAGCAAGAAGACTTCAGTGTCAATCTCCTCGGTCACCAACGCGCCGGAAGCAACCTCTGGAGAATCCTTCCAGAACGTTGCCGTCTCAATCTCCTGGAAATCGCGTACCACCAGCCACTTCAGCTTGGACAGTGCCATGCGCTGCATGTAGCCGTTGGACTGCGCCACCGCCGGGTTTTGGCCGAACACGAAGTAGCCATCAACCTGTCCCTGCATCATCAGCTGCAGCGTGTGGTACGTCGAATGTGCACCGGTCAGACGTGGCATGAGGTCCATACCCCAGTTGTTGTCTTCGGTGGCCGCATCGCCCCAGTAGGCCTTCATCAGGGAGACCGAATAGTTATCGCGCTTCTGCCAGAAACCCTTTTGGTCTGCCACGGCCACCGTATCCAGGTACTGGTCCCAGGTTTGCACCTCCGCCTGCGGCATCGGCAGGTAGCCAGGAAGCAGGTGGAACAGCGTCGGCACGTCAGTCGAGCCCTGGATCGACGCGTGACCACGCAGCGCCATAATGCCGGAGCCTGGACGGCCCACGTTGCCCATGAGCAGCTGCAGGATCGCACAGGTACGGATGAACTGGGCACCCATGGTGTGCTGCGTCCAGCCAAGCGCATAGGCAAAGCACGTCGTGCGCTCACGACCGGAGTTCTCCGCAATGGACTTAGCCAGGTAGTAGAAGTCTTCCTGCGAAATACCGCAGGACTTCTCCACCATCTCCGGGGTGTAGCGGGAGTAGTGGCGCTTCAGGATCTGGAACACACAGTTCGGATCCTTAAGTGTCTCGTCCTTCTCCACATCCCAGGACACTTGCGCATCCCAAGCAGGCTTCGGCTGCCACGTGGAGTTGTCGTACTTACCCGTCTTCGGGTCATAGCCAGAGAAGATGCCCTCAAGGTCTTCCGTGTCTTGGAAGTCCTCGTTGATGATCACGGAGGCGTTGGTGAACGCCTTGATGTAATCCTCAAAGTAGAGCTCATTGTCCAGCACGTACTTAATCACCGCGCCAAGCAGCACCACATCCGAGCCACCTCGGATCGGGATGTGCTTATGGGCGATTGCGGACGTTCGCGTGAACCTCGGGTCCACGTGAATAATCCGAGCACCACGATTCTTGGCTTCAATCACCCACTGGAAACCCACCGGGTGTGCTTCGGCCATATTCGACCCTTGAATGACAATGCAGTCCGCATTCGCCATGTCCTGCAGCGGCTGGGTCGCGCCGCCACGGCCAAACGAGGATCCCAAACTGGGAACCGTGGAGGAGTGTCATATACGGGCCTGATTTTCAATCTGCACCGCGCCAGAGGCAGTCCAGAGTTTCTTAATCAGGTAGTTTTCCTCGTTGTCCATGGCCGCACCGCCAAGGCCAGCGATGCCCATGGTGCGGCGAACCGGGTTGCCGTGCTCGTCCGTGTCCTGCCAGCCGTTCTTGCGGGCCTCCATGAAGCGATCCGCAATCATCTCCAGCGCGGTTTCACGGTCAAGCGTTTGCCACTCCGTTGCCTTCGGCGCACGGTAGAGCACCTCAGTCAGACGGTTGGGGGCGTTGACTAGCTGCTCGGAGGCGGCACCCTTCGGGCACAGACGCCCACGGGAGTGCGGGGAATCCGGGTCACCCTCAATCTGGATGACCTTGCCATCTTTGACATAGACGTTCTGGCCGCAACCGACAGCACAGTACGGGCACACGCTTTTGACCACACGGTCAGCGTCAATGGTGCGCCCTTCCATTTCCTTCGTGCGGCGAGACTCAGTGTTCTCACCGCGGGCGAAGAGGTCACCGCCGCGTAGCTGGCGCACAACCGGCCAGTTGAGAGGACTGATTCGAGACATGCCTCACACACTAGCGCATAACGGCACAGCACCTCGCACGCTTCAAAACACTGGACAGTTCCGGACAGTTTCCGCGCGCCTTTTAGTTATGTGTTTGTTAGAGTCAGAATCCTTGCAAGATCCTTGCAAGTTGTATCGAATTTCGCTGTCAAGAAATCGGGTTTCATGTTCCGCAACGCCTCTTCCCGCGCCCTCGTGAGCGCAGCAACCATCTCCGCGCTCACCCTGGCCGCAACCACTGCGCCTCACGCTCAGGCCCAGGAGTTGCCTGCCGAGCACGAAACGTTGAAACCCGAGGTTCCGGTGGACAGCAGCCCAGCGGCTGAAGACGCTGAAGTTGGAGCAGAGCAAACCCAGGACGAAGGTGAGCCCTTGGGCTACTTTGACAAGGGTTTTGCTCGCAGCGCGGACCCACAAGGCGTCGCTGCTCCAAGCCAGGTTGAGCCGAACGTGACCGTGCAGGTGCTCGGTGACATCCTGGGTCCCTACTCGCAGCACGTGGGTTTCCGCTCTGGTGATTTGGGCATCATGGCGCCGATTAATGATGAGGGCGAGTTCGCCATGATCTTCGGCGACTCCTTCCGTGGCGCAAGTGTTGGCCAGGGCGAGTGGATGAGCCCTGTCGGTGTCGTGGCCAAGCGCGACGAGAATGACTACGTGGATATTCAGCGCCCGTTGAACAAGGGCGAGCGCGTCAAGCAGACCCTTGGGTACTTGCGCGACGGCAACCTCACCGTGATTCCTTCGGACATTATCAATATCAACGGAACGCTGTACCTGCAGGCGATGCGTACCCGCGGGTTGCACAACACCGAGGTTTCGCAGTTTTGGAAGTCTACGGACCAGGGCCAAACCTGGCAGCCGGATGGCTTCTACTACTCCGCCATGAAGCATCGAGGAAGCCAACGCGGCATGGACGAGATGTTGTCGTGGGAGATGGGCCCTGATGGCTACGTTTACATCGTCACCACCACGTTTGATCGCAATAAAACAAACGTTGCGCCCATGTACCTGTTCCGCGTTGAGCCGGAAAACCTGACCAACCGCAACGCCTGGAAGATGCTGAATCTTAACGACGGCAACTGGTACGGCGTCGACGGCTCTGGCACCGCCATCCTGGATCATGACACCGAAGGCCGCGTGGTCAACGCCGGCGAGATGAACTTGCGTTACATCGACGGCAACTGGGTACTCGTGCTTTTCAACGAGACGACGCTGCAGGTAGAGGTGCGCATTTCCAAGGATATTGACGTTGATTGGAACAACGTCCCCGCCGTCGCTATCGCGAAGAATGGGCCTTGGTCTAACCAGCAAACGCCATCCAACTGGTCGCAGCCCTACGGCGGCTACATCGTGCCGGGTTCCAGCATCAATGACATGGACATTGTTGTCTCCCAGTGGAAGACCAGTGACAATAGCCGTTACATGGCGACTCAGTTCAACGTCCGCGGTCTGGAAACCTTCTACCCAAACCTGGTCGATGAAAGCGGCCAGCCGTTTGAATCCATCGCGCCGCGCACGGAGTTCCCGGAAAAGACGATCCGCCCCGCATTGCCGGAGCCGACGCTTCCGGTTCCGACGTCTTCGGATTCCCTGCAAACCACGGCGATTGTCCTTGGCATTATCGCCTCCATCGGTGCGCTTGCGGTGTTCAGCTGGCCGATGCTGCGCCCGCTGCTGCCGGCACAGATCCAGGACGTGCTGCCGTTCTAGCCCCCATTTAGCCTGCGGAGATGCCCATCTCCGCGGGCGTGTGGGGTACGTGGCGTAAAGTCACAGCGATGAAGCCCACAACCCCACCTTCGCCCCAGCAGAGCTCGCCATGGCCGGCGCTTTGGGCAATGATGCTGGGCTTTTTCATGATCTTGGTGGATTCCACCATCGTCTCCGTTGCAATCCCGGCGATTACTGAGGATCTTGGCGCCAGCTACAACGAGGTCATCTGGGTCAATAGCGCCTACCTCCTTGCGTACGCTGTGCCGCTTTTGATCACTGGGCGCCTCGGCGACCGGTTCGGGCCACGAAACATCTACATCCTTGGGCTGGCACTATTCACCCTCTCATCCCTCGCATGCGGCTTGGCTAGCACCTCCGCAGCACTGATCGCGGCGCGCGCATTCCAAGGACTCGGCGGGGCGATGGTCACGCCGCAAACCATGTCGGTGATGATCCGCACGTTTACCCCCACCCAGCGCGGCGGTGCTATGGGAGTGTGGGGCGCAACCGCTGGCCTTGCCACTGTTATGGGACCGTTGCTAGGCGGCGTGCTTGTAGACGCCGGCGGCTGGCCCTGGATCTTCAACGTCAACGTGCCCATTGGCATTATCGGCATCATCTTGGCGCTTATCTACGTGCCCAAGCTGGAGCAGACGAACCGCACGTTTGACTGGCTCGGCGTTGTTTTAAGCGCCACGGGCATGTTCTGCCTAGTATTTGGCATTCAGGAGGCGGAGCACTTCAACTGGGACTGGCGGGTCTGGGCGCTGCTTATCGCCGCGGCTGTGCTGCTGACGCTGTTTGTGCAAAAGCAGCGGACGCTTGGAGATACCGCGCTGGTTCCCTTGCGGCTGTTCAATGACCGCAACTTCACCTTGGCCAACGTCACCATCGCCACCGTCGGGTTCGCCGTTTCCACCTACATCATTCCGTGGATGATCTACGTGCAAAACGTCCAAGGATTCACGCCAACGCAGGCTGCGCTGCTGGTCCTTCCGTCGGGCGTCATCTCTGGCGTGCTGGCGCCGATCATCGGCAGACTCACCAACACACATGACCCGAAGCCCTTTGCCATCACCGGGCTTTCGCTCGCGGCACTATCTATGGCGATATCAGCACTGATCACTACTCCTGAGGTAGATTCGCGCTGGATGTACGCCATCGCCGCGCTCTACGGCGTGGCCAACTCCATGATGTGGGGCCCGCTGTCCATGGTGGCCACCCGCAACCTGGAACGCACGCTGGCGGGTGCCGGTTCCAGCGTCTACAACACCACACGTCAGATCGGTGCCGTGATCGGCTCTGCAGCCATCGCAGCGATGATGACATCGCAGCTCACGCGCACGCTCGGCGGCAGCGCTGGCGAAACCAGCACCACCGGCGCCGCTGCAACGCACATGAGTGGCACGCTGCCGCCGCCGCTGCACCAGCCGTTTGCAGACGCCATGAGTACATCCATCTGGCTGCCCTGCGCCGTCATCGCGCTTGGTGCGTTGGTGGCGTGCTGCTTTAAACGGACTGAGTCTTGGTCTGCGCAATAGCAGCAAACGTATCCGGGTTCAGGTTCCACACCGGCGGATCAATGCGTTCAAATCCGTAGTGCTCCCAGAACTTCACGGCCTGGGTGTTCGTCGGCATGACCATCAGGTGGATGGCTGGGGTGCCTAGGTCGGCGAGGTACTTCACGGCGGCGTTAACAAGCATCCGCCCAATGCCGCTTCCCTGCACTTCCGGGCGAACCCCAACCATGTGCAGCCAGCCGCGGTGGCCGTCAAAACCGGGCATGATTACGCCGTCAATAACCCCGTCGGCTTCCGCAACGAAGATGGTGCTGGTGGGGGTGGCCATTGCCAGATCAAAATCTACCGGCGGGTTGTTCCAACGGTTGGTGATGCCGGAGACATCCCATACCTCACAAACCTGATCCCTATCCGCCGGTGTCGCCTCGCGCAGTGTATGCATGAGGCATGAGTGTAACGGGCAGCGGCACAAGTCGACGAAAGCCACGCTCCCCCAAACGGCGAATCACCGGCACCTACCCAATTGACACTGGTCACGCCAGCATCGTCGCGGACCCTGCGCGCGACGGCGGCTACATTCTTGAGGTCAACCGTGTGCCCTCGTCCTACGTTGTGCCCGGCGCGCCGGAGGTGCTGGAATATGACTACATGCAGTGGGTCGCAGGTTTCATCGCCGGCGCTGGGCTGACGGAGCCGTTTACCGCAGTCCATCTGGGTGCGGCCGGGTGCGCGCTGCCCAGTTACGTCAACCACCGTTGGGATAGCCGCAATATTGCCGTTGAGCTGGACCGGGGTTTGGCTCGCGTGGTGCGCAGCGCCTTCGATCCGCAGGTGGAGATCGTGGTGGCTGAGGCCCGCGCGTTTACGCATGCTCTTGCGCCGGCTTCGGTGGATGTGATCGTTCGCGATGTGTTTGCTGGCCCGGATACCCCGCGCCCGTTGACCACGGTGGAGTTCTTCCATGCGGCACATCGCGCACTTCGGCCCGGCGGGTTGTTCGTGGCCAACATCGGTGATCGTGCGGGACTGCCGAATACCCGCGCTGAGCTTGCCGGACTCGCCGAGGTTTTCGCCTACACCATGGCCGCCGCCACGCCTGAAGTCCTTGCCGGCCGCGCGTACGGCAACGTGGTGGTTGCGGCAACAGATTCTCCTTTGGCGTTCCGTGGTGCGGTTCCATCCAAAAAGGGCAGTTTGCTTATCGACGCCCACGTCAACCCCCACCACGACCAACCCCACCCCCGGCGCGCAACCCCTTAAAACTCAAACTCCGTACCCAGACTTGGCTGGTAGAACACGGCGCGCTGGGCGGTGATGTCGTTGAAGTGGGGCGAGGTGACCTCCGCTAGTGCTGCGATGTAGTCCGGCACGATCGCTTTGGGCAGACGCAACCCCATGGTCAGGTGCGGAATCCAGCGCTCGCCGCGCCCTTCTGGGTTCATCGCGCTGATGGTGCGGGCGGCTCGCTCAAGTGGTTCCGGCGCCTCCAGTAGCCAGGTGACTGTTTGTTTGGATTTGGTGCCAAACACGGCGACGCCGACGCGTCGCAAAGAAGCCGGAAGCAGCGGCGGCAAGAGTACAGCGGCCTCCCCGATCACCTGGCGCTGCATAGTGGGCGCGAATGTGATGGACACATGCGGGCGCTGGCGCTGCTTGGGAAACCCCCGCCGCGCAAGCTCCGCGTAGATCGCGCGCACAGTCTGCTCGTCTTCATCTGACAAGCGCAGCAGGATGTTTTCGGGTGACACGAGGCCAAGGGTAGCGAAGCCTTGGGGATCCCAACTACCCCTTCTTGACATTAGGTGAGCCTTACCTTACGTTCTGTATCGACCCTTAACTTAGGCTTACCTACCTTGGAAAGGTTGTGTTGTGAAACTCTCCACCAAACTCGGCGCGTTTGCTATCGCAGCGTGCACCGCGCTGAGCCTTGCGGCTTGCTCAAGCTCCGAAACCTCGTCTACTTCGTCATCTACAGCACCTGCGACATCCTCGTCAGTGGAGCGCAGCGCTACGACCGCACTCACCGTCACGGACGCCGCCGGCCGCACACTGAAATTCGATGAACTGCCGGAGCGCATTGTGCTCGCCGAAGGCCGCGCTGCCTTCGCCACTGCCCTGTTGCAGGAAGATCCGCTGCACAACATCGCCGCATACGGCCAGGACCTGGTGAAAAATGCTGGCGCATTCCGCGACAAGCTCATCGAACTCGACCCAGAGGTGGAAAAGATGCCGGTGATCGGCTCTGTTCACAAGGGCGATGTCACCGTAGAAAACCTGCTGGCACAGAACCCAGATGTGGTCATTATGACCCTGGATCAGAAGAAGGCCGTTGAGGAAAGCGGATTCATCTCCGACATGGATGCCGCTGGCATCACCTACGCGTTCATCGATTTCCGCCAAAAGCCCTTGGAAAACACCACAGTATCTATGAAGCTCCTGGGAGACCTGCTGGGCCAGAGCGAACGCGCAGAAAAGTACAACGAGTTCTACAACGCAAAGGTCAAAGAGATCACTGACCGCGTTGCAAAAACTACAGAGCGCCCGAACGTGCTGCTGTGGACCGCTGCGGGTTACAACGAGTGCTGCGCCGTCGCAGGTAATGTCCACCTGGGCACGTTGGTTACCGCAGCAGGTGGACACAACCTCGGGCCGGATGTCCTCGGCCCAGAGACGAAGACCATCACTCCGGAAAAACTCATTGAGCTTGACCCTGACAAGATCATTGTCACCGGTGGCGAGTGGGCCAGGGACCCCAACAAGACTGACACGTTCCGCCACGTAGAGCTGGGCTACCAGTCCACCCCGGAACTAGCCTTGGAAACATCGCAGGGCCCGCTGAACAAGCCAGGTTTTGAACTGCTGCAGGCACCGAAGGACGGCAACTTCTTCGCCGTGTACCACCAGTTCTACGACAACCCCTTCAACGTATTCGCGCTCGAAGCTTTTGCTGCATGGATTCACCCGGAAGAGTTCGCTAACTACAACCCAACGGAGGAATTCAAGCAATTCCACAAGGACTGGCTACCGATTCCTTACAGCGGCGTGTTCTTCCTCGACCCGGCTCACCCGGAGAAGGCATAACCCGTGACTACCCAGGTATCTACGCCGCAGATAAAGGCAGTGGATGCCCGCCAGGCCGCGATTGACAGTTACCGCAAACGCGGACGTAACAAAGCGTTCGCTATTGCTGGTCTAGTCGTCGCGGTTTTTGCGAGCTTCCTGTTTGCCATCATTGTCGGTCCCCTCAACATCTCCATCGCTGATGTGTTTCTGGCAGTATTTCGCCCGGATCATGTAGATGAGCAGACGCGTGTAGTCATTCGTACGCTTCGCCTGCCCGCCGCCGTAATGGCGGTCCTGTGCGGCGCAGCACTCGGGTTGGCCGGTGGGAAGATGCAGACGATTCTGGATAACCCGTTGGCCGAGCCTTTCACGCTTGGCATTTCGGCTGCCGCTGCTTTCGGTGCGGCATTGTCCATCGTGATGGGGTGGACGGTGATTGCGAACCCCCAGTTCAACCTGGCGCTAACCGCCGCCGTATCCGCGCTGCTTGCTGTAGCAATTGTCGCCGTGGCATCGGTGTGGCGTGGCGCCACCGCAGAATCCATGATCCTGCTCGGCATTGCGTTGTCGTTTTTCTTCCAGGCACTGTTATCCCTTTTGCAGTACGGTGCCAACATCGAGGCCCTGCAGCAGATCGTGTTCTGGACCATGGGCTCAATGCAGCGCGCTACCTGGACCTCGAACACGATCCTTGCTGTGGTGCTGGCTGCTGCAGTTCCCTACTGTGTGGCTAACTCTTGGCGTTTAACGGCGCTTCGGCTTGGCGACGACCGCGCGGCCGCCCTCGGCATCGACGTCAAGCGCCTCCGCCTCACCACCCTCATCGTCGCTTCACTCTTGGCCGCTGCATCCGTGGCGTTTACCGGCATCATCGGATTCATCGGGTTGGTTGGGCCTCATGTGGCCCGCATGCTGGTTGGTGAGGACCAGAAGTACTTCCTGCCAGGTTCTGCTGCCGCAGGGGCAATGCTGCTCAGCTTGGCCTATGCCGTTTCCCTGTCCATCATCCCTGGTTTGGCAATCCCGATCGGCATCATCACGGCCCTGGTTGGCGTGCCGTTTTTCGTGTTCCTCATCTTTACTCGCACAAAGGGCAGGAGATAACCACTATGACAAGTTGCGTGACAATTACCGCGCGAGCGCTCACTGTCGGATACGGCCGGACAACCATCCTGCACAATATGGATTTCGGCCCGCTCGAAACGGGCAAGGTCATCGGGCTTATCGGCCCGAATGCGGCGGGCAAGTCGACGCTGGTTAAAACGATTGCGGGGATTAAGCGTCCACAATCAGGCACTTGCTCCGTCACCGTGGGCAGCAAAGTTGTAGAGGGCAGAGAGCGAACCCAGGCCATCGGATACGTGCCTCAGGACCTGCTGGCAACCGCGTCCCTGACCACCTTCGAGTCAGTGATGGTCTCCGCCCGCCGGAGCGAAGTGGAAGACTGGGATCCAATAAGCGCAACAGCTGACACCCTGGAACGCCTTGGCATTACCTACCTGTCAGACCGGCTGATCTCCGAAATGTCCGGCGGCCAGCGCCAGCTGGTTGGCGTTGCGCAGATGCTGGTGCGCCACCCGAACATTTTGCTTCTGGACGAGCCAACTTCCGCCCTTGACATCCACCACCAAGTACACCTGCTGGAGATTGTGCGTGAGGAGGTGCGCGGCACCGACCGCCTGGCCGTGGTGGCCATCCACGACCTCAACTTGGCAGCTCGTTTTTGTGACGAGCTGCTGGTGATTAAAGGCGGCCGCGCCATCGCGCACGACAAGCCCAAAACGGTACTCACCCCGGAACTGCTTCATGAGGTCTACGACATCGACGCTCGCATTCTTTACGACGCCGACGTCCCCGTCATCTGCCCCGTATAAATTCCCTTATCCCCACTGAGGGTTATCCACATCCACGCCAGCTTCGGCAGCCGCGGCCTCGACCAACTGCAGCAGGTAGTCCTGGGCGCCGGCGTAGGCCTTGTGGAAGCGGTGATCGCCCACATACATCCGCGCGAGAATCAGCTGACGCGCAGGCGTTACCTCATACCACTGCCCAATGCTCTCGCGGTGGCGTGTAACCAACGGGGCAGCTTCCTCGGACCCCGGTTTCACACCAGCATCGCGGGCGGCTACCAGATCAGCAGCCAGCGTCTCCTGCTCTTCTTGGAGGCGAGCGAAGTCACCTTCCCCCATCTGCGCGAGCTTCTCCTGGGACTGCGCCCACTCAGCAGTATCGCCCCAGCGCTCCTGTGCCTCTGCCTGGTACGCGGGCATGTCTTCGCCCAGGTATTTCTTCATTGCGTCCATATCTATGTTGCCTTTCTTCATATCGTTGATCAGGTTGTTGATGGTGGTGAGTTGTTGGGTGAGCGTGCGGCGTCGATAAGCAAGAGCCCTACGGTGGTGCTCCAAGGCGGCCGCAAGGGCATCCGGGGAGGCGTCGAGCAGCTCACCAATCTGGGCAAGCGGCACGCCGACCCCGCGGTACAGCGCGATCGCCGCACCGCGCTCCATCTCAGCGTCGGTGTAGATGCGGTAATCCGCCGTGGTGCGCTCCGGGATAAGCAGGCCCATCGACTCCCAGTGGCGCAGCGCCTTCGCGCTCACACCAAGGATTTCCGCCGCCTGGCCAACCGTGTACTCGTTTCCATCAACCATACTGTCGATTGAACAGGTTGCCGTAGGGGCAAGGTCAAATACGGCGCGTAGCATGGATCAGCATGCACTTGCTTCGCACCCCACGCCTTGTATTGTCCGTACCCACGGACGCCGATGTTGACGCCATCTTTGCCATCCACTCGGATGCGCGTACCTACGAGCACCGCCCCGATCTGGCCATGAAAACCAGGCAGGAAGCCGAGGAGCTGGCGCATGCGTGGCAGACGAATTGGCGTGAGAAGCAGCTGGGCTACTACGTGGTGTCCACACTCGATGGTGCAACCATTGGCTTTACGGGCCTGCGCCATAGCCAGGAGGCTGGCGAGGACGTGCTCAACCTCTACTACCGCTTCGCCCCAGAATCCCAAGGCAAAGGCTATGCCAAAGAAGCTGCGGCCGCGGCCCTGGCAAGCGCCCGTGAGCGGTTCCCAGAGTTGCCCGTGGTTGCCATCATTGACCCTACGAATGAGGCGTCAATTGGTTTGGCTTTGAAGCTGGGACTTCAGCACGTCCCCGGTGCAGGAGTTCCTGATGACTACGAGGTGTACCGGTGTTCCTAGTGGCGGAAAGACGACATCGGTTTGCCCGGTTTTGCCCCTATCCCCGCTGATTTGGGAGATATATCAAGTGTTCACCGGCTGAAGTCCAATGTTCAAAGGCGCAACCTCAACATCAGCCGGATCATTCATCAATAGCTTGTCTACAAAGCTCTCCTCACTCCGAGTGAGCTTGGAGTATTCCGCGATCGTTTTTGGGATATTGGTAGCCATCAGCCCCCTTTTTTAGTGACGTACTTTCATTTTATGGATTCAGTCGGGCTAATCAATGCTCGAGATTCCACTCCAGTGTTTTGCTGTTGCCACAGCACCAGTTGCGGCCGATTCGGTTGTAGGTTAAATGACTATGTGTCGTAGTTTTCCCGTGCGTGTTGCCCTGCCGTTTGTTGCCTGCGCTCTTGCGCTCAGCGCCTGCTCCGGCAGCGGCGACACCGTCGTTGTAACCGCCACCGAAGTTGTAGACCCTGATTCCGGCGAGGTGTACACCACCGTTGCTGGCCAGCCTGAGGAGCCGCCGACGCGCAAACAGGACACACGCGCCAAGGAAGCAGACTGGCGCACCGAATACGCCAAAGTGCTAGATAACCCTGGCAGTTACAACTTTGACCTCCCCAACCCCACCGGCATCGCCCTTGAATACGCCCCCGATGGCAACTACCGCTACGCCCTTGTAGAGGCCAACGGCGGCGGCACGCCGGAGCTGCTTTTGAGCTTCGACGGCGTCGATGAAATGTCCAACCACTTCTCTCGCGTGCTGCTGTTTCAGGTTGGGGATGGTGGGACCGCGGAGGCGTCGACAAGCATCCTGACCCAAGGTGCCTCCGGTGCGGGCGGGTACCGTGCGACGATCCAGGCCTCCCAGCTTGGATACGGCCTGTACCAAAGCGAGCACTCCAGCGGCACGGGTCGTGGCGAGACAACCTGGTGCGAGATCGACGGCACGGAGATCCTGTCGGCAGAAAAACCCCGTGATTTCAACATTCAGTACGCGTTTCCGCTCCATCTAGAAATCACGTGGACGCCGATCGAGGACCGCGGCCCGCTCGAAACTGGCGATCTCACCGTGGCACTGCCCGAGGCCCGTCGGGGCAACGCTCCCGCTGACGCACCGGATGCGGTGGCTGAAGGCACCGTGGTGATGAAGCATGGCTACGAGCTTCGCCCTGAAGGCATGCCGAACAACGAGGACCCCAACAGCGAATACCTCCTGCTCCAGCTGGACGCGTCGCAGGACTTCACCGACTACCGGGCCTCCGGTGAAGTAGTGACCCGCGACACCGACACCATCTCC
Source organism: Corynebacterium sp. HMSC30G07 (assembly GCF_001806945.1). NCBI lineage: Bacteria > Bacillati > Actinomycetota > Actinomycetes > Mycobacteriales > Corynebacteriaceae > Corynebacterium > Corynebacterium sp. HMSC30G07. The sequence goes on from NZ_KV786473.1 coordinate 227,017, forward strand.
CTAGGCGGCCGGGAGATCAGCACATACCCCCGGGATTGGGGCACCGAATGGGAGCAGGTCCTAGGCAAACGCGTCCGCTTGACGATGGCTGCGGACTCGGTCCACTTCCAAACCGATACCGGCATGCCGATGGGTGCGCTGCGCGTTACGTCCTTTAAGAACGTTGAGGTGCTGGACTGATGCGCCGCCTCAGTGTCGTGCTTGCTGCGTTAGCGTTGACCGCGTGTGTGCCGGAGTTGCCTGAGGTGCCGGATTTGCCGGAGGTTGAGGAGCCTGCGCTTGAGGAGCCTTTGCTTGACGACGCCCCCGTCAACGCCGACCACCCCGATGTTTTTGCCACCCTGCGCATTATGGATGGCGACACTGCTGTGCGCGAGGTCGGTAACTTTTACGCCGACCCGGATGAGACGTATTTCTTCCTGGAACTACCTGCCCCCACCGAGATCTCGGGGATCCAGGGCGGCGCGCCTAAGGTGAGCGAAACAAAGTGGATCACCATCGGCACCGAAGATGAGGCACTAGACCTTTTCGGTTACGACACGGACCTTTCCCTGCTTGAAGGCAAAATGCTTCACCTGTTTCTTAATCCTGACCGGATTTTCTACCCGGGTGATCCAAGCTGGCCCGGCCACTCCCCGAGGATTGATGAGATCACCGGGTACACATTTGCTGGTTAAGGGCACATTTTAGAACATGCGTTTGTTTTCCTGAGTGGCGTGTGTACCTCGCTTGCTAGTGTGTTGTTTAACAGTTTTTGAACCGAGTAGTTAAGCAACATTCCAGCAGGAAGGAGGGTACAATGAACACGGAAGTAGCGCAGTGCGTGGAACAGATTACAACCGCACTTGAAACGCTGAGCGCGTTGTTCGAAGACCCCTCCTGCTTGGAATTCGAAGACATACACAAGGACATGGAGCTGCTCGAAGTGCAGTTCAAGCAGAAGGCGACTATCGACGCAGCTTTTGCCTTCATCGCCGAACGCGACCAGGCCGGCCGGATGGTGGGAGCAAACTACGCCAACGCCTACCTCCAACAGTGCCTAGACCTTTCAAAGGGCGAGGCCTACAACCGCCTGCAACGCGGCCGCCTCCTGTTCGCTCCACCCGAGCCCCCGCCACCTCCTCCCCCGCCTGCGGACGAAGATGCGGAAGATCTTTTCAGCGGCGCAGACAGTCACGCTGGCGCTGGCCCTGACAGTGGCCCTGATGCTAGTCGCCAGCAGCAGGAAGAGGAGCAGCGCCAACAGCAGAGCGACGCGCGCAAGCACGCCGCCCAGGTGAGCGCGGAAAAGCAGGACATCATCCGCCGCGAGCTGGACAAGCTTCTCAAGGCCGCAGCCGGGGATCGTGCCCGCATTCATGCCGACGCGATGCGCGAAGCACTCTCCCGCTCCCCCGAAGACCTGCGTATCTACGTGCGCAAGGCTGTCGAGGCGGCGAACCGGAAGCATGCGCCGCGGACCAACCCGAACGCGGGCCACGAGAACCGTGGCATTGCGATTGGCCGCAGGAAAGCCGACGGCACCGTTGATATCCACATCAACACCACGGCTGGCCACGCTGCACTGATCAAGGCACACCTGGATCAGGGGCTCGCACCAAACAGCAACCTGCCCAAGGAGCTGCAGGGTGAGATTGACCCGCGTACGCCCCGTCAGCGTCGCTACGACCAGTTCTTTGCCATCTTCCGGCAGTACGAGCAGGAGTACCAGGAAGAACACAATGGTGCGGCGTCCGTTGTCATTGCAGTTACGCTGGATGACCTCGCGGACGGTGATGCTGTCATGTTGTACGGCACCAACGTAGGACTCGAAGTCGATTGCTTCGATCTTGTCCGCCTCGGTATGGACGGCACGACCGACTTCGTACTGCAAGTAGATGGGGTGACCTCTGTTCCCCTGTGGCTTGGCCAAAGCAACAGGATCGCCTCAATTGCACAACGCATCGCGATGTTTGCCGTCCAAGGGGTCTGCTCCTGGCTCGGCTGCACCGCCGCAATGTCAGAGTGCGAAGCGCACCACATCCTGGCGTGGATCAAAGGCGGCAGAACCGACATTGAAAACCTCACCGGTTTATGTCGAGAACACCACAGGTGCAACAACGACCACAGAGACGGCTCTTTCAACAAGGGTTACATGGATTTCGACCCTCAAACGGGCAGGTCAGGGTACCGGAAACGTCCAAGTGATCCGCTGCGTTTCAACCAATCCGTCCCCGCAACACAATCTGCGGTCAGCCGAATATATGCGGCAAAGGGAAGGTGCGACTGCGCCCGAACAGGGATGCCGGACCCAGCCTTTCATCCCCGAGTGTGATCTGTAGACACGGATCTATATCGACAGATCTATATTGACAACCATGCCGAACAACCTCCGGAAACATGATCTCGTTGCCCTGCTCGCCGCCGCAACCGCGTGGGGTCTTGCCGCCTGCTCGGGCGCGCCCGATGGCGATTAGCCACAACTACCTGGTCACAACCTGGCCACTACCTAGCCACTACCTAGCCACTACCCCTTCCGGCGCTGCAGCATCCAGAACAGTCCGCCCAGCACCACAAGCACGCCGAGGCCGACGAGGACCCACTGCAGCACCCCCGAAGCCTCCGAAGAAGACTCTGAAGAGGACTCAGCAGCAGCATCGTTCTCCGGCTGCGAGATCGTTTCGTTGATCCAGTCGGCTTGGTCCGCAACCGGCGCCACGGCAACCGCCGCGTTGGAGGTCATTTCCTCCTCTGTTGGGTTTTCGGGGTCTTCGAAGAGGCCGGCGGACATGATGGCGGCGACGTTGCCGTCGGCAAAAATAGCGCCGCCGGAGTCACCCGGCTGGATGCGGGCACCGTTATCCAAGGTAACCTCCAGGGCGCTCGGCGCCTCGAACAGCGCCAGCGGGGATTCGCCCTTGACCTGGCCGGTTGCAGACGGCAACTTGGTGGAGCCGCCCGAGCCGTCAGAGGACCAGCCGTACACGTTCACGCTGCCGGAAGGCACCGTGTCCGCAATCCCTGCGAAGTGGGAAAGCTGCATGGGTTGGACGGTGTGGAGCAGGGCGATGTCGCCACGCGGGGCGATCTCCCAGCGGTCCACTTCGTAGGTTTTCTGCTCGTCGCCCTGGCCGGTGCGTACCGTTGGTGCCAGCTTGCGGGCTGCCTCGGTGCAGTGGCGGGCGGTGATCACCCAGTGTTCGCTAATCGCGGTGCCGGTGCATACGCCGTCGTCGGGGTCGGACTTTTCCACGCGCACGCTGACTACCGGGGTGGCTTCTTCGGCGTCACCGGCGAAGGTGGTGCTCTCCATGGCGAGGGCGGGGGGCGTCGACAAGCACATGCCCACTGCTGCTGCCAGACCCAATACCTTTTTCATTTCGTTTCCTTTCAATCCAGCCGGTGCCTGCGGTAACCCCGCGGCGCACGGCTTCCTCCAACGGGCCGCGCTTAAATACTGCGAGCCATACGGTTGCGAATACGGCCGCGCCGATGAGTGTCGGCACTACGCCAATAAACAGTGATGTTGGTACGTGCAGGAAGTAGAGCGTCAGCGGCATCGCGCCCATTCGCGGCAGGACCACCTGCCACGGCTGCGCCACCAGGCAACATAGGGCGACGATTCCTACGCTTGCGCCGACGCTGCCGATCACATCCGCCAGCCCACCTGTATGCCCCTGCGCCTCCAGGAACATGGGCAGCTCCAGGTACCAGCGGGATGCGATATCTGCCGCCATCAGACCGAGCCCCAGCACAGCAGCCACTGCCAGGCGCACCGGGCGCCCCAGCAGGTGTCGCTGCACCAAGATCCCGGACAGCAGCAGCGCAAGCCACATGAAGATCGGGTACACCCCGAGGCCAAACGGCAGGAACGCATAGGCCAGCCCGGAGATAAGCGCAGCCGCAGCCACGCATCCCGCAAGCAAACCTGATCCCTGCCCCGGCGCCCACGCCAGCACGACCATGCAGATGCCCAGCGTCCCCAGCACAATGACAATCGAGCTTGGTACCAAAGACAGCACCATGCCGATCGCGATGATGATCAGCCCGCGCACCACGAAGTTCATCGGGCGCGCGCCACGATCGTGCATAAGTCCCATGCTCACCCCGGCGAGCAGGCCGAAGAGTGCTGCCGGAAACCCGTAGAGCACTTCGCCTAAAACACCGTCGGGAAACGTCAGGTGCGCGCAGATCATTCCGATCAGCGCGACCGCCCTGGCCACGTCCACACCGACAATCCGGTTCGCGTTTCGCATCTGCATGCTCATGACAGTAAAAGTACCCATGTTGCGGCAGCGTTAACGTGCGCAACCTACGCTTTAGACCATGAGTATTCGTGTGCTTGTGGTGGATGATGAGGTCTACCTTGCAGAGGCGGTTGCCGAGGCATTGTCGCAGGCAGGAATGGATTCTTCCACCGCCTTCGACGGCAAGGAGGCCCTAGCCAAGATCGATGAGCTCGGCCCCGATGTGGTGGTGTTGGACCGTGACCTGCCGCGCCTGCATGGTGACGAGGTATGCCAGCGCATCACTCAGGACCACCCGGCCACGCGCGTGATCATGCTGACGGCCTCCGGCACCCTGGATGACCGGTTGGAGGGGTTTGCCATCGGCGCCGACGATTACCTGCCCAAGCCGTTTGAAGTACCCGAGTTGATCGCGCGGGTGCAGGCGCTAGCAAAACGCGCCGTCCCCACGCAGGGCGAGGTGTTTCGCTGCGGCGATGTGCGGCTTGATACTTTCCGCAAGCAGGTCACGCGCGCGGGGGTTCCGGTTGCCTTAAGCCCCAAGGAGTTCAGGGTGCTTGAGGTGCTGCTGCGTTACGACGGCGGCGTTATCTCCGCCGAAACCCTCCTCGAAGAAGCCTGGGACGAAAACGCCGACCCGTTCACCAACTCCCCGCGCGTGACTATTTCGCATCTGCGCCGCAAGCTGGGCGACCCCTGGATCATCCACACCGCCCCCGGCGTGGGCTACTACGCGGCGGAGGAACCGGCATGACACGGGGCATGACACGGGGATTGACACTGCGCGCCCGCATCACCGTCATGTTCGTAGCAACCACCCTGGGCGCGGGCCTGCTGCTCATCGGGTTGGTGTACGCCTACCTGCGTTTTACCCCGGTGCCGTTCCAGGCAGAGTTCGCGGGCGAGGGCGCGGTGATTGACGCCGCAATCCCCATCACCAACGAGATCCTTCGCACCGTACTGACAATCTCGCTTGTGGTGTTGGCGCTGATGACGGTGGCCGCCGGCGCCGTTGGCTGGTTCCTCGCGGGCCTGGTCATCCGACCTTTACGAGACATCGCGGCTACCGCCCAACAGATCACCGCCGGCGACACCTCGGTGCGCATCACCCCGCCGGCCGCCGACGATGAGATCGCCGAGGTCGCAGGCGCCCTAAACACCATGTTGGATTCCCTCGCCGCCGCCCTCGCCGCGCAGAAGCGCTTCGCAGCCAACGCCTCGCATGAGCTGAAAACGCCGATCGCCACCATCCAAACCATCGCAGACGTGGCGCTTTCCAACCCCGCCGGTGCCACCCAAGCCCTCACCCGCATCCGGGAGGTCAACGCGCGCAACCTGCGCACCGTCGAGGGGCTGTTGTTGCTTGCGAACGCCCACTCGGGCCGCCCCTTAGATTCCCAACCCGTCAATCTCTCCGAACTGTGTGAGGCCATCACCGCCGAACGCGGCGTGCCCGCCGAGATCACTGCAGGCATCACGGTGGACGGCGACCCGGAACTGCTGCGCCAGGCTGTGGACAATCTGGTGCGCAACGCGGTTACCCACGGCGCCGCCGACACCGCCACACTCGCATTGACAACCCCCGCCACCGTGACCGTGACCAACGCCGACGGTGACGCGCGCTCCACCACCGGCCACGGCCTGGGTCTCACCTTGGTGCAGGCGATTGCAGACGCGCACCGCGCCACCTTCACCATCGACCAACACGACGACGGCTCCGTGACGGCTACCCTGCGTTTTTAAGCAGCATCTCCACGACCGGCTCCACTTCCCCAAACACGTAGGCGCGTGCTAGCAGGTCGCTGAACGTGGCACTCACGGTGGGGTCTTCGTCATCATGCGGCACTGCAAGCAACGCCCCAGTCCCTTGGCCCAGCAGGTAACTGTTCGCCGCGAAAATCGCGGTGCGTTTGTTGCCGTCCTCAAACGGTTGGGCCCGCGCGAGCTCGACAAACAGGTACGCGGAAGCCTCAAGCGGGTCCGTATGGGCCAGCTGCTTTGTGACGATCACGTCTACCTCCCCAGCCGTCAACGCCTCCGGCTCATGTCTGCCATGCGCAGTGTTGACTCCGATACCTTGCTCGGCGCGCCGCAGCGCCCCCGGATTGAGGGCTGCACTACGCGTCAGTTGGCCATTAATCCTGCTCAAGTAGTCCGCATTAATGTGGCTACCAGCAGTTTTGATAACAAACTCCGCCGCCGCCTGCAAGTCTTGCAGCAGCGCCAAGTCCCCTCTCCCCCGCACACCGTCGGTGTCCCCAGTGCGCAAAAACTTGTCGGTTGCGAAACGACTGGTGGACAGCCCGTCAAACACCACGCCAGCGGTGTAAATGACGTTTAAAAGGTCGTGCGCGTGCATGGCGCCCACGCTACAGCACCACTTACAACGCAACCCAGCCAACCAGGGCCGCCAGCGGAACCACAGCCCAGGCTGGAGCCTTGAAGTTGTGTAGCGCCGCGAACGCCGCCGCGGCAACCGCCATCGTCGCAGGCCCGTGGATGCCGACGGTGAACACAGGGTTGTACAGCGCGGCGGCCAAGATGCCCACAACTGCTGCGTTAGCGCCAGCCAAGGCACTGGCAGCCTTCGGGTTGGCGCGCAGGCGATCCCAGAACGGCATCACGCCAACAACCAACAGCGCTGCCGGCAAGAAGATCGCTACCGTGGCAATAGTTGCGCCCCACAACCAGTTGACGCCTTGTGCCGAGGCGCCCAAAAACGACGCGAACGTAAACAGCGGGCCCGGCACCGCCTGCGCGGCGCCGTAGCCTGCGAGGAAGGTGTCGTGATCCACCAGCCCCGTCGGCACCGTCGCCTGCTCCAAAAGTGGGAGCACCACGTGCCCGCCGCCGAAGACGAGGGCGCCGGAGCGGTAGAAGCTGTCAAAGATCGCGGCGCCAACGCTGCTGTTTGTCAGCACTGGTAGCAGCAGGAGCAGGCCCGCAAACGCTCCCAATGCCGCAATACCCACTGCGCTGCGTTGGGGTGGGGCGAGGGTGGGGTTTGGCGTGGCGTCGATACGCAAAAGCCCAAGCGCAACCAGCATGCCTGCCGCAATGGCACCGACCTGGGACAATGGGTGCGGCACCAGCAGCACCACCAAAAACGCTCCCAACGCCACGGCGGCGCGCAGCCGGTCAGTGACAATGCTTTTGCTCATGCCCAGCACCGCCTGCGCAACCACGGCAACCGCCGCCGCCTTCAGGCCCGCGAGCCAGCCGGCACCCGAGATGTCGCCCAGCTGAGCCACCCCAAGGGCGAACGCCACCATGAGGATGACGCTGGGCAGCGTGAAGCCCACAAACGCCGCCAACATGCCGCCGTAGCCCGCGCGCTTGAGCCCAATTGCCATGCCCACCTGGCTCGATGCCGGACCCGGCATGAACTGGCACAGCGCCACTAGGTCCGCGTACTCCTCATCCTTGAGCCATTTCCGCTTGTCCACAAACTCATCACGAAAGTAGCCCAAATGCGCCGTCGGGCCGCCAAAGGACGTCAGACCGAGACGGGTGAATACGCGCAGCACTTCCAACACACAGGCAGATCGTAGCGGCCCTTCGTTAAAGTGTCTCGGGTACCGATGAAGCTTGCACCAGGGAGGTTACAGTTGCGCCATTTCAGCCCACTCTTTCAGATGGGGCCCGCCCGGCGCGACCACATCCCCGCCTTCCGCGTCGCCCTCGGCGTTGCAATCCCGATGTTCGCGCTGCTTGCGTTAGGACGCCTCGATCTCGCCATCTACGCCAACTTCGGCGCCTTCACCGGCGTCTATGGCCGACACACCACCCGCGCCGTCAGGTTGGAACACCACCTCTTAGCCGGCTGCGCCTTGACTTTGGCGGTAACACTCGGCGCGACAATTGCGTGGCTAGACATCAGCCCGTGGGTTCTGATGGTTGTCACCTGCCTGGTGTCCTCGCTGTGGGCCACGGTCGCACTTGCCAAGGATATGAAGCCCACCGGCTCCGTGTTCGTCGTCTTTTCGGTGGCAGCCGTCGGCTCTTTAAGCAACCCGGTACATCCGCTGATGGCGTTCGCTATTGCGGGCGGTGCGGCGCTATTAAGCCTGGTCCTAGGCATGTTCTCCCACCTCTTCGGCGAAGGCCCGGGTGGCGACGCAAAGGCGAACGAACTGCCCACCCGCGGCCCCAACGCCAAACGCTTGCCATGGGTCCGACTCAGAGTTGAGGCCGCGCGCTTCTTCTTCGCCCCGCTGATCGCCGGCACCCTGGGCCTTATCTCGGTGACGCTGATTGATCCGCTCTCCCACTCCTACTGGGCCATGGTTGCCGCCGTCGCTCCCCTGGTGAACTCGCGCTTTCGTATGCAGTACTACCGTGCGATCGAGCGAGTCCTTGGCACCCTCACCGGCATCGCGGTCGCCGGGTTCCTGCTCTCCCACTCCCTGGAGGGCTGGCAGCTTGTCATTTGGATCGTGGTCCTGCAGTACCTCACCGAAATGTATGTCACCCGCAACTACACCATCGCCACAAGCTTCATCACCCCAACCGCGCTTCTGATGGTGCAGGCAGTCGACGCCGCCCCGGTAGGTCCCATGCTCTTGGCTCGAACCGCCGAGACGGTTATCGGCGCGATCGCGGCGCTGATCATCATCGCGATCGGGTACGCACGCAAGTACCCAAGCGTCATCCCGCGGCTAAGGTGAAAACAAGGCTCTACTTTACGACGATTCCCCCTTCACCAACGCCACCGGCGAGAGGTTCAAAGTGGAGTTTTTCCCTGGCGACGCGAAACACACGAAGGGCTTGGCGGCTACCACATAACGCTCGCCTACTGGTGACCCTTCACGCTAATATTTCCGCAGGTCAGGTCTATTTTCTGATAGAGTGAGGGTACATATTCAGGCATACACTTCCTATTCCAAGAAAGGATCGCACCAATGCAGAACGCAAACCCCGCTCGAAAAACCAAAAGCTCCTGAAAAGCAAGGCGGACTTTAGCCGCGAACAGCTGGCGGACCTCTTGGAAAACCTGGCCACCCGCATCCGTGAAGGCGAAATGACCATCGGTACCGGGGATGCTGCCCTAGGCATGAAGCTTCCTGGGACGATCCGCACCACGATGGAGGTCACCGACTCCCGAAAGCGCCGCGGCGTCGAACGCGAATTAGAGCTTGAGCTCTCCTGGTACGTCGACGACGCTGGCGCACCTGTGGACACGGCATCACCAGTTTCTGGGTTCGCCGTCTCCTAACTTCCAGCTGGCTTCCAGCAGGTCAGGAAGTTGTAATCCCTCAACCTAAAGCACCACCGAGAACCGGGAACGAGAACCGGGAACGCGGCCGTCGCCAGGTGGCTCCTTGTGTATCCTTTGGGTGTCATTGAGCCCTGAAGGAGCAAGAAAGAAGCATGACCCACCCCGCCGCCGCCTCTAAGGAGGGCATCCGTTCCCGTGCCCTCCGTTTCGCGCCGCGCCGCTCGGATTGGTCTCGCGCGACGATCGGTCGAGACCTCTCGGCAGGTCTCATGGTGGCGCTTGTCGCACTCCCTCTCGCGCTTGGCTTCGGCGTTGCGTCCGGCGTCGGCGCGGCAGCGGGAATCACAACAGCCATCGTCGCGGGCATCCTGGCCGCAGTCTTCGGCGGCAGCAACGTCCAGGTAAGCGGCCCGACCGGCGCGATGACCGTCGTTTTAATCCCCATCGTTGCTGACCACGGTGCTGATGGGGTGCTCGTTGTCGGCGTACTGGCGGGTATCATACTGCTCTTGCTGGCGTTCACCGGCGCCGGCCGCGCGATGAAGTACATGCCTTTGCCTGTCGTCGAAGGTTTCACCGCTGGTATTGCGTTGATTATCGGCCTCCAGCAGCTGCCGGCAGCGCTCGGTGTTGACGTGGACGGCGAGAAGGTTCTCGCGTTGGCGTGGGGTGCGATCAAAACTTGGTTAGATGCTCCGGCATGGCAGGCGCCTGTGATGACCCTCGCGGTGGCAGCCGGGATCTTGCTTGCCGCGCGTATTCGTAGCGGCTTTCCCGCGGCGCTGGTGTTGGTAGCAGCCGCGACGGCCATCAACATGCTGGCAGACAGCAGCCTCAAGACGATCGGCTACATCCCGTCGACGTTGCCTGCTCCGCGCCTACCGCAGATCCCGTGGGAGCACCTAGATTCCTTGCTGTTGGCCGCGGTCGCCGTCGCAGCCCTCGGTGCGCTGGAATCATTGCTGTCTGCGACGGTTGCTGACGCAATGACCGTCGGCGACCGGCACGACCCCGACCGCGAGCTCTTCGGGCAGGGCGTGGCCAACGTCGTCGCTCCCCTGTTCGGCGGAATCCCCGCAACCGCCGCGATTGCCCGAACTGCCGTCAACGTGCGCGCTGGCGCAGGCACACGCTTAGCTGCAGTGTTCCATTCGCTGCTTCTGCTCGTTGCCGTGCTCGTCGCGGCCCGCTGGGTGGGCGAGATCCCCCTCGCCGCGCTCGCCGGCGTACTCATTGCCACCGCGATCCAGATGATCCACCCGCGCAACATCCGCTCGGTAATACGTGCCACCAAGGGCGACGGGGTCACCTTGCTCATCACGGCTGCCGCCACCGTCGTGTTCGACCTTGTCGTCGCCGTGCTCATCGGCCTTGTCATCGCGGGCTTCTTCGCACTGCGCGATACCGCCCGCACGGCCGTGCTAGAGGCCGCACCGCTGGAGACGGGAGACCACCGCGACAAGGAGCGTAAGCTTCTCGACGAGCACATCGCCGCCTTCCGTCTAGAAGGCCCCCTCTTCTTTGGCGCTGCGCACGATTTCCTCCTCGAGCTTGCGGATGTCTCTTCGGTCGAGGTTGTCGTGCTCCGCATGCGCTACCTCACGACTATCGACGCCACCGGCGCCCAGATGCTCGCCGACACAATCGGACACCTCGAACGCCGCGGCACCACGGTCCTGCTCGCAGCCACGAAGCCAGAACATGTTCCGGTGTTGCGCGAACTCGGCGTATTCGACCAGCTTGCGCACGAGAATCACGTCTTCGACAACACTCCCGATGCCATCGCCCACGCCAGACTGCATGTCGCGCGCAATCAGCACGACGAGTAGCGCTGTCGAATGTCTATCGAGGAATCGAAGCCGGACCACTTGCACTCCATGCACACCTTGCTGGCAGCCAGAGAACCTAAATACACTGTATTCAGAGCAGTGGAAAGGAGAAACAATGAGCACAATGACAGTGCGGATGAGTGAACAAGATGCTGTACTCGTGCGCAAGTTCGCACAGTTCGAGGGCGTCACTGTCTCCGAGTTCGCCCGCACCGCCATCTTGGAAAAGATCGAAGATTCCTACGATCTCCAAGAACTTCGCGAAGCGATTGCACACGACTCAGGCGAACGCTTCAGCATCGACGAAGTGCTCGCTGAGCTTGACTAATGTCACCTCAGTCCAGCACCTACCGCGTTGAGTTGACCGCGCGAGCACCCAAGCAACTCAAGAAGATGGACCGCTTCGACGCCAAGATCCTGGCAACATGAATCAAGAACAACCTCGATGGATGTGCCGATCCACGCGCCTTTGGTAAGGGATTGACCGCGAACCGTGCGGGAGAATGGCGCTACCGGGTGGGTTCTTACCGCATCCTCATCACCCTGAATCTCACCCATGTTCAGTATCCGTTTTCGAGCATGCACGTATCCACGCCGCTCCGGTTCGGTTCCGATTTAGACGAGCGTTACTCGTCGAAAAGCAACTCGATCGGCTCCGTTTCCCGCGATTCGTGGTCCCAGACATAGAAGTTGTCATCGCCAGGCAGGAGAACAATCGCGTTTCCCTCCTGATCCTCTGCGACGACGATGGCTTCCTGCGGAAATCCGTCGGCCTGGGAACGCCACGTTTCGGTTTCCTTGACCACGTGATTCGCCGAACGTGCGAGACGGCGACGGTCTGAATCGTCGTATACCGGATAGAGGAACCAGTAGCCCTTCGTCGGCGTCGTCGATTTCGCCGCCGTTCTCCAACATCAGGCGCTGCCGCAAGACGTCTGGGAAGGTGCGGCCCAATGCTTCCTCAGCAGCGCGGATTCGTGATTCTTCAACGGGGAATGCCATGCGCGCAGTCTATGCGAAACCCAGCCCCCGCTACAGGAATCTTGGTCCTACACCTTGCACCGACCCTAGCGTGACTCAGTGCCCAGTAACTCCCGGATGCTGACAACCGACCTCGACGCCTTACTTACGTCACTGCCCTCAACGGTGGACGGCGGCGGGTAGAGGGCAATGCCCTGTGACAACGCCAACTGTGCCACCTCGTCTTGCCAACCAGGCCAGCGCAGTCCCTCGAAGACCACCTCTAGTCCGCCGCCCAGCATAGCCGCAAGAAACGCCGAGTAACCGCCACCGAGCCCATCCCATGTAAGGGTGTCCGGACCGAAGTAACAAACCTCGCCAGGCGCAATGCCCAGCGCACCGCCGTCGATAGCAAAGAGGCCTCCTAGGACATCGTGCCCGACGACGAGCGCACCGGGTGGTGCCGAAACGGGGCCGCTCAACCCGTTCGCTTCAGTGATGCTGGGCAAGTCCTCACTGCCACCGCCGTACAAACGCACCCAGCCGTGGTCGGCGACGATGCCGCCAGTGTGCAGTGCGACGGCCCCCATCGGCGACGCGGCGGTGACCTGCAATCCCCACAGCGAGTGGCGGCCTCGCTCTGGATCGACGGGCAACACGACAGCGTCGGATTCGGCTAATGCTTTCTGAAGATGCGGCCAGGCCGGATCGTCGACGGTGATGAGGCTTTCGATGTCACGCATTGGGGTTCCTTCGGGTGTAGTGGTCACATATCCAGCTGAAGGGCTGTCTTTTCTTCGTCGATGATGCTCGGCTGCCGGGCCGTCGCTCATTTCGTAGGTGGGCTCGGGGCGAGTGCTTTGGACGGCTTTGCCGGAACGTTTGCCAAATATTCCGAACATGTCGTTCTCCTTGTGAATGGATTCGGGCGACGCTTGGAGCAGAACTCTAATCGACGTAGTTCAAACGTGCTCGACGAATGCCAACCCCGACCCATCACCTACCGCGTTGGGTTCAACGTGCGAGCACGCAAACAACTCAAGAAAAGGGACCGCCCCGAGGCCAAGATCTTGACTACATGGATCAAGAACAACCTCGCCGTATGCGCCAATCCACGAACCTTCGCTAGGGCGTGACCGCGAATCGTTCGGGGTTGCTCCGAAAAACCCTCGCGTTCTGGATCCCTTTCGAGCATGCACAGGCCTTCAGGAACCCGGACACACTCAACGAAACTGCAGCGAAAAGGTACTTATTGTGGCTTCATCCAAGCCATCACAACCGTCCGGCAACCTCACGCGAAGTCACGTAAGCTGAGCGGCAAATACTGCTTGCTACTGACACTGGGCACTGGCTGGGAGGACTAGATGGTAAGGACCTTCTCCAGAGAAACCACTCTCGTAGATGACCGGCTCACGCTCGCACTCGCGCCCGGGCTGGAGCCTGATGGACTTAACGCGTCCCCCAGTTTCTTCCATGGATTTGCAATCCACCCGCAGGTGCTCGCACGCGGGCTCGTAACACTCGCAGACATCACCGCCACCCGCTATTACAACTTCACCCCGATGGCGGAGCGCGACCCGATCCTTTCCGCACACGGCGATCGTCTGCGGGCCGAGTGTTTCTCGGGGTGCAACGCCGTCTACGCGTGCTTCGAGGTGATGGGCTCAGGCCTTGACGGCGGTGACATCGGTCGTGGCACGACCAACGTCGATATCGGCCCCACGTCCAGGGTGATGCTGTCCAATCTGCCGCGCCACGAACTTCTGCATCTCGACGTCGGCGCAGAGGGTCTGCGGGCGGCGACGCTGACGACGTCCACGGTTGAGCGTCCTGTGACAATGCCGTCACGCTGGGTGCCCGCACTAGGCAACGCGGCGCAGTCACAACAAGGTTTCGTCGAGGCGTTCCGGGTGCCGGCCTCGGGTGCACGCCGATTCCTTGCAGGATTGCCCCCTGCGAGCTCGTCCGGGCATTCAGCCTGGCTGTCCTCATCCCGTGGCGCGGTAAAGGTCAGTACGGTGGCGACGCCGGGAGCGGTGCTGGTCAGCGGCCTGCAGCGGCTAAGCGCGCTAAAACGGCTGTTGCCGCACGCGCAAGGGCTCATCGTCTACGGCCCCGCCGACGAGCACACCGTTGGCGCGATGATCACGCTGCTGCTTCCGGACGCTCGGCTCACCCTCGGGCTGACTGATAAAGAATGGCGCGGGTACTCCGGCGAAGGCTCCTTGCTGGCCTCGCTGGCCGAACCGAACGTTATGGAAGACGCTGACCTGGTGAGCGCCATGTTGGCCTTTGAGCCGATCATTGACGTACACCGCCTTGCCAAGGACACCGCGCTTCCCGAGTCTCGAGTGAAAGCCGCTCTGGCAGTACTCGCAGCCTCTGGCCGCGTGGGGTGGGATGTCAACGACCAAGCCTATTTCCACCGCGAACTACCTGACACGCCCGAACGGGTGGAAAAAGACAATCCACGGTTAACCGCAGCACAGAAGCTCGTGTCCGCCGGCGCCGTGCGAAGCGCTGGTTCGGATGCCTGGACCGTCACATCAGGCGACGCTGAATACGGCGTGCGGCTCGGCCCCGATGCTGATGTTCCCGAGAAGGGTGCCACTTGCAGTTGCACCTGGTATCTGTCACATGCTGGCGACCGTGGGCCGTGCAAGCACGTTCTCGCCGTCATGCTCACACACAAGACCAGCCCCACCGAAGGATAAGGACTCTAATGACAGTGAATCCGAGGCTGCATGAGGCCGTTGAAATCTTCCGCGAATTAGGTTGGGACAAGGCTGATATCGCCGATGCACCAACGCTGCCGCTAGGCACGAAAGAACAACAAAAAGCGGCCCTCGCCGGACTAAAAACCGGTAACTGGGGTGAGTACGGGAGAATCAGATCCAACTATATCGGCTGGATCAGCGCGGTGAACGTGAATGAAACCATGCTCGCCCTGTTCGCTGTGCGCCTCGGCGTGACCCCGCCCAGGGCAGTGTCGCTACTGCAGTACACCGACGATGTTGTTTTGGCTAGATGTGTTGCCCAACGCGGAGAGGCTTACGCTGCCACATTCATCGATGAGGTGTGCATCCCTCTCCTGAGGGCGTCTGAGCACTCCCTGTCCGCACATGGGGAGGCCGCCGTCCGGCTGGTATGCGAGATGGGACTACCCGTCCCAAACAAGGTCGGCTACCTCCAAGACTGGTCCATCGTTGCGCTTGCGGCCCTGACCGGCGACGTTGCCGGAATCGCATGGCCGGAAAAACACGAGCTCCCGACTCTTGAAGAACTGCGTCCTTCGTTTGACCAGCACTGGCAGGCAGTGCTCCGTTCGGGAGTAACGATGACGGGGTCCTTCGGCAAGCTGCTTTCCGCTGCGGTCAAAGCAGGGCTAATCGAGCGCGACGCGGGATTAGAGCAGTTTTTCATGTCTTTGGACGTGGCCACGCGCCCTAGTGACCGCAAAGAACTCACGTCGTTGATCATGAACGACATTGCGGTGACCGACGATGAACTGGTCTCCCGCGTCGACGCGCTGATCCCCGTCCTAAGCCACGGTGAAGGGCCAGTTGTCGAGGGCTTCGGTCCTCGGCTGATTGCGAATGTGGCCGACGATCTGGTGGGGGAAGTGGCTCTAACTTGTCTTTATGCGAAGACGAAGAAGGCAGTGCGACACGTGTTGACCGCTTTGAAGCAGCGAGACTTTCCCGGGCAGCCGAGTGCTGAACTGCTATACGAGAGGCTGAGTGAACTTGCCCAGTCCCCGGACAAGGCCACGGTCAAGTTGGCTGAAGCGGTGCTGACACATTGGAACATGAGCCCCGCAGCCCCAAGCGACGAGCCCGTGATCACCGGACTGTGGCAGCCAACTCCGCAGCTGTGGGACGTCCCAAGATTTGAGGTGGGTGAAGTCACCCCGGAGGCGTTGACGGAAGCGCTTCGCGTGTTGAAATCTCGCGGTGACGTTGTTCTGTTCGGCCTTGACGCAGACCGGTTCCTGGCACTGGCGGTCGCGCTGGCGAACCACAGCCTAGATGACACCCGCAGGGCGCTGCGTGGGATCTCGGCGGTGTACTGGGCAGACGCCGTCCGCAACTGGTTGGCGGGCGAACCGGCACGCCCTCGTTGGCGAACAGGAGGCTCCCTGTGGGACATGCATCTTGAAGGCACATTGGACCACCTCGGACAGATTCCTTGCCTGCTGTCGCAGCCATCGCGGGTTGATCTGAGTGTCGAGTTCGACGATCTCGTTGCGTCCTTGGAAAAGTATGCGGCCGCGGGCGTCCCAGTGCTGCAAGCTGACCTGGTTTTGGCGCTAGCTCGCCTGGACGTGACGAAAGCGGATGCCAACGCGAACCTGCCCGAGGTCCCGGTGAAGTTGCTAGACGGCAAGCAGCTGGTTCGCAGCGCAGACCGAGTAATCACGTCCTACCTGAAGAGACCATTCGTCATTCCAGAGGCACCTTCTACCTTGTCAGATCCCAATGACGGCTTGGTCTGGCCCAGATCATTGGTCGGGTTGAACCGCAAGATGAACCTGGAAAACCGGATCGGGGCCTATTTCGGGGTGTTCCCCAACTGGGGTGACGCGCTGAACGTCGAGCTTCATCGACGCGATCCGCATGTGGCGTCAATCATGGCCCGGCAGCTGGCTCGTAGCGCCAAGCCACTTGAGCGCGGCGCGGCGGTGAACCTGCTTGCGGTCCAGCGTCACGGCCGCCCGGAGCATGCCACGGAGTCAGCGTTGGCGCTGCAAGAAGCCTGGGAGCGTGGGCTGTTAGTGCCCGGCGTGGCCGATATCGACTACCTCGACTGGAATGATCAGTTGAGCAATATCGCATCGTTTGTCGAGTCATTGCGCGAGGCTGCGGATCGGGGCATGTTGTCAGTTGTCTGGCCACTTTTGGATGACGTACTCGTCGCCTCTGCCAAAACCCCGCGGATGTTGGCAGGCACCGCCGAGGCAGCTCAGGCGATGCAGGACTACGTCGGCGAGGTGCTGGCTGCGGTCAGCTCAGGTGTTGCACCGGCGTCAGCGTTGGAGGTGCCGGGGGTACGCGCGCTCGCGGCTCGGAAAGGTTCTTCAAAGGCGGTTGACGCGGCCAGGGGTGTCGTCAAGCAACTGCCCGATCGGCAGGTGGAACCTCCGCAGCCTGCTACGCCTGCGCTCGACGTAGCGCTGTTCGAACGGATCTGGCCGACAGCGGCCGGGACCAAGCCGAACATCCCGGATGGGGCGACGTATTCGCTGCGCGAGGCAGGTTCGAACACAAAGCAGCCCCACCTGCAATTCGACATGGTTGTTCCCAGCTACCCGGCGTCCGTATTCGAGATTAAAAGCCTGACCAGATTGTTCCTTGAAATCCGGGAAGAAAGGCAGGCCAGTTCCAAGCGCGTGAACCAGGACGAGCCGGAAGGCAAGGAAAGCTGGCTCTATTGGGACGGCAACGCCCTGGTTGCAGACGATTCCAGAAACCGGAGCGAGGCTACACCTGAGCTTTCCGACGCGCTTATTGCGGTATTGATCGCTTACACAGGGGTTCGCGCCGACAACGTCCACCAGAAGCGGGAATGGGCAGCGGAACGACTACAAGAATTGGCCGAAAAAGAGGCGTACGGCTCCGCTGCTGTGAAGGCCGCCACGATCGGGTTGCTGCCGTACCACGAGGTGTGGAGCCCGGCACGGGTGGTGTACAACCTGGAAAAACAGCCTGAACTTCTGCCGTTCCTGTGGCCAACGTTGAGCGAGCCCCTGCGGTTCGCCGGAAATCAGGACACTGTACCGAAGTGGGTGAACCGTGTCCTCGACGTTGTGAGGGTTCACGCCGAAGTCCTGCTCGAAGCCACCCGCCGGGGCTACGTCCCGGCTGACGCGTGGGACGGCATCGGCGCGTTGGCTGCGAAGAAAGGTTCGTCAGCAGCACTGAAGAAAGCCCGAGTGCTGGCCAAGTCCTTCGGAACAGTCACGTCCCTGGGGTGACTGGAAACGCCCTTTCGGCGCCACAGCTCCCGAGAACCCCGATCATTCCGTTTTGGTCGATGCTGTCAAGGACGCCCACACCCGCACATTTGCCACAGGCGTCGACATCGCACCTCCGCTAACGACCGTCAGCTGAGACCAAGGTGCAATCATTCAAAATAGTTGAAGGGAAACCTCACACGCAGTTGCGGATGGATGCTGTTCAGAAGGTCCGAAACTTCCTGCTCGTATTCATCAATCTCCTGCCCCTCGTCAAGCTTCTCCTCCAGCTCCGACAACAGGAACGCCATCCTGAGAAAACCAGTGAAGTCGATCTTCAGATCGAGGAAGCTCTCTGGCCCTCCGTACTCCCCCTGGTCGTGATCGAAAAAGAACACTGTCTTGCGCCGTGCACTCAAGAACCACTCATCGCCCTGCCCCGACTGCCCGATAAGCAACAGATCTTCGGGCAAACCATCGCCACGTGCTCGACGATTCCACTCGAGCACCCTCTGATAGCCATACAGAACAATGTCCGGCGTGAGACTTACCCCGGCATAACGATGAATGAACTCGGTGTACGTTGCATCGATGTCAGGGATCTTGCCTTTGTCTTTTATGGCGGGATCAAGCTGCTCAAGAGAACTAAAAAGCTCGTTCGGATCAATCAACCTCATGATTTTCCCCTACTCATACGTGACTGGAGACTGATCGACGAAAACCACTTCGACAGGCTGAACCCCAGTGAGTTCGCGGTTCCAAAGATGGACGGCATCGTCGCCCGCCAGCATAACAAGGGCGGTGCCGGACAGAGCTCCCTCGGCGGCGCGGATACGATTGCCATCGGCAAGGAAGGCCATGCCGGCAGAAAAACCGAGCCGCCCAATTCCTCCTTCCATCCGAGCCATCCGCACCACCATGTCACTCATGCCAAACGGCTCCACCCACACGAAAAGGGCGGCCATTCAGCCGATCAGCCAGAGGCTGAACGACGCACTCGGCTACGTACTGCCTAATAGAACGAATATCCTGATAGCCAGCCAACATTAACCAAATTCGGATCGGTAAGGCACAAAAGACACCAAGGAAAACACAAAATGAGACTGTGGAATTCCGCTGAAGCAGAGCACACTGTAGGGCACGCATACAGCACGATTGCGAATGAGATTGAGAAAATAGTTAATTCATATATTGAGGATAAACAGTTTTCTGATGCATATGAAGGCTGGTGCTGGGCATACATTGCGATCCTAGAAGGACCGATTATGCAGAAAATGAAACTTCCCGAGGTTGTACGCCGCAATAATGAACAAAAGGATTTAGAGTTTCGACTGAAAATCGACTATCAGTCTTTCCTTGATGGCGACCATAATCGGCGACTCGGACTAATTATCGATTCCTTGAATCGCTGCTTAGACCATCCAAAAATGACGAGAACGTGGAAAGTACCCGAAAGCGACATAGCCATTCTCAAACAAGCGCTACAGGCAGCAGAGCAAGAAATGAGGCAAGATTGAAAGCTGTCCGAGCGCTGGTAGCGGTCGGTGGGGCAGCCGAATAAACACTCCCAAGAAGCACTGAGGTTCGCTAGAAGCACAGGCTCCAAAGACGGAACTCATCATCTTTTGGATTGAAAAAGCAAAGCTACGCCGAGGCAGCTTGTAGCGGCTGGATCTGCTCAATCTCGGCGAGGATTTTATCCTCTGCCACATCCAAGTCATACTGCGCTTGCAGCCCCAGCCAGAATTGCGGGCTCATTCCGAAATACTTCCCTAAACGGAGTGCAGTATCGGCAGTAACGGCTCGCTTCCCGTGGACGATCTCGTTGATCCTGCGCGGTGGAA
This sequence comes from Corynebacterium sp. HMSC30G07, assembly GCF_001806945.1. Taxonomy (NCBI): domain Bacteria; kingdom Bacillati; phylum Actinomycetota; class Actinomycetes; order Mycobacteriales; family Corynebacteriaceae; genus Corynebacterium; species Corynebacterium sp. HMSC30G07. The sequence continues at coordinate 247,047 of NZ_KV786473.1, forward strand.
CGCCGATAGAAACAGCAAGCTTGTGCTGTGTAATCCCCATCTCCTTGAGAAAATCCTCCATGAGGATCTCGCCGGGGTGTACTGGTGGAAGCTTGTCAGTGACAGTCAACGATCTCGACCTCCTCTGGACCAGCTGCCGTCCACCGAAAGCAGATCCGCCACTGGCTATTGATGCGAATACTGTGCTGACCCCGCCTATCCCCTTTCAATGCCTCGAGACGGTTTCCCGGCCGAATCCGCAACTCTTGAAGGCTCTGCGCGTAGCCAAGCTGACGCAATGTACGCAGCGCCACTGAGTGGATGCGGGAATCGATGGAACGTACCCTTTCTCGATTCCACAAACGCTCAGTGTCCTTGTTGGCGAACGACTGGATCATGCTTCACCCTATCCCCCATAACGCGAAGCGTCAATAACGTATCGCGTTAAACATTGAACTTGAATTCCACGGAGTGTCGAACGGAAGTAGCCTCACACAAGCGCCAGTGACTCGACACATTACAAAAAAGGGGTCCAAAAGCGTTCTCGGTCCGAAGAAGCCACCTCGCGGGCCAGCTCCCCCCCTCCATGCAGAGTCAACGGATCTTCGGCATTTTGCTCAGCCGGATCCAAACACGGGTAAGAAAGCCTTACCAGGGCCAGCGACCAGATCCCCCCCATTTGAGGACCCACCAATGAAGGTAACGGGATACCCCTACCGGGAATGGCCGTCAATGACAAGTGGCTTCGTCTCGCGCTTAGTGAGTTTCGCGCGCCGCTCGGCCTGCGTCAGTGCGTCCCGCAGCTCCCCCACACTTTCGATCGGCAAGTCCCACCGATCCTGGTCTAGGATTCGCCCAATACGTTCATCGAACCTACGAACCGCGCCGAGGGCAGCCTTCGCCTCGAAAGTTGCTTGAAAATGGCGGCTAAAGAAGTCTTCCAACGACTTCCTCTGAATGGGTACCATGTCTGTTGGCGAGATTCCTGGGTAACCCAATTCAATTGGGCCCGTTCGGGTTGCGACCCACCGCTCCAGTGCCACACGTGCTTCACGTAACAGCCGCCGGTCCTCACGCCGTTCTGCAACGAAACCACCGACAACTTGGGTCAGGTATCCACCGAGTAGCGCACCAACGAGAGCGAGCGCGGGAACGATCAAGTCAACAAGATCCATAACATCTTCCCAGAGTCGTGAGCGGTCCTCATCCAGGGTTGCGCACACGCTTCGCGTGCTACTTGGACGCCTCGGAGCGAATCTTACTTCACCTTAGCGTCCAAGGATCAGGATTTTACCGAAGTGATTAGCAAGAATGGTGATGCGGCGTTGACCACTTTGTGCGGCTCACACGTTGAACTTGAACTCCACCACGTTACGAATCGGATCAACCTCTCCCGCCAGGAGACATTGGCTCCAATGAAACCCGCGGCCCTTTCGAGCGCTATCGGTTATAACCGCTCTGAATCCGTTATGGCCTCACTGATGCCGTACGCGCCAAGCTCTAAGAGAGAGTCCAAAACGTCGAGCAACTCCGCTCGGTGGGTACGATCCCGGCACTGCGCTAGCCCACGCACCACCAGTTCACTGATGTAATGCGCATCTCCTGCTGCGCCGGTGCGAATGTCCGCGGCATCGTGCCCGAAGACATCGACAAACCGTTTTGCAGCTCTCAAGACCAGTTCATCGACCTTATCCGGCGCGTACTGTAGCGTGACCAGCAACTGGGGCGTGGCGTGTTCGTAAGCCGGCGAGTCGATCAAAGCCGCGAGTAGTTTAACGAATGGCTGGAGCGGTTGCTCGCGGAGGTGAAGCGCCACAGTAGCCGCTTCCTTACGCACCCCATCCGCCTCGTCGTTCATAAGCCGGGTTAGGGTCGCCGTGGCAAGTTCGACATTCGAAGTGCGATCGACACACTGAACACAGGTTTCAGCGATGCCCTTTCGGGCGTGAAAGTCTCCCGACAGCGCTTGTTTCATAAGATCGGGACGGTCCCATTCCATCGCCGCGAACGCCGCGACGGCGCCACCAGCCTCACGGGCTTCGGCATCATCCGATGCCAACATGCGCTGAATTACCGGATCTATAACCTCGGGATTCACGTTGCCGATGTAGACCATCAAATGCTGAACAGATCCGGCGGCGAGGAGACGATCGTCAGTATTGATCAGGGTTGAGAACGCCCTCATGACCTCTGGGCGAGCATGCCGTAGCGCGGCGGAGAGGGTGTAGGCAACGCACGAACGGACACTGAGTACCGGATCGCCGGCCATCGCGTTGAGATATGGCGCGACCAGTGCAGTTCTCTTGCCGTCACTGTCGGTGACCAAAAGATCGCCGAGAGCTTCGGCCAAACTCCCTCGTGCCGTGTTGATGCCGTTCAATTGCATATCCACGGCACTTGGTGCGTCCGTTCCATCCCGAACGATCACAGGAGAACAATCGGCCGGATCCAGCGCGTGCACAGCGCTGTCTCTAATCAGTTCGACCAGGTCAAGCGGCACTTCGCGGTAGTATTTTTGTAGCGCCATCCCGAGCCATCGATCATTTTCTGCCTGTCCCAGCGAAGCAATGTGACGGACAGCGTCGAAGATCAGCGGCGCGGTGCTATCGCTCGCATCGGCCTCGCCAAAGCCCCTAAGCATCGCACCGGAGTAAGCCGCATTGAACTCTGGGGACAGCCGCAGCGCCAGCCTAGCGAAGCGCTCGGGGTTTGCGGCTACTTGATTGCCCAGCACTCCGGACAATTCATGGGCTCCGCCGGTGAAGGTCGCCCAATTCGTCTTGTCAGTGTCATACTTTGACATAGCCCTCAGCCATTGTGAATCGCTCATTTTCTTTGCGGCACCAAGGGCGATCGGCGAACCGATGGAACCACCGGTAATTCCCTGTGGCTCTGCGGGGGCGTCCTCCCCAAACTTCCGTCGATATTCCCCGAGGAGTCGTTGACCGACCGTAGTAAGCCGCGCTTCTTCCAGAGCGGATAGAAACGTGAAAGCCGAACGTCCCGAGCCGCAGTTACTCCCCCACTCGCAGGGCAAATCTCGAAACAACTTCTCGAGCCGCTGGTGAGTTTCGTCGGACACGTGTGGTGCAATCGCCCGGACAAGCTCCCGCGCAACCCATAGGGAATCGGAGATATAGCCGCAACGGAGACGACGTCCGCCTTCGAGCAAGAGACTCGCCGCCCACCCGGCAAAATGCTCTGCGCTCGCTGACAATGCTCGGTAGAGCAAGAATTGCGATCCGTCGTAGGGATCGGAAGCCAGTTCCTCGAGAAGGAACCGGATCTCCTCAGGGGCGCTCTTTGCCACACTCTCCAGCGCTCGGACCGACGCCGCCAGCAGGATGCCATCAAGCTGGTAGCTGCCGAGGTCATCGTCCTTGATGCGAAAGCTGAAGTGCAGATCGCGAATCAGGCCGTCGACGCCAGGCTCGATCGCGGTCCTCGCCATGACTCGTCGGAGATACGGCACCGTGACCAGCACGAATGCCAACGGTTCAGCATGTGCGGTATACCTAACGAGTTCGGCGGCGCTGTGCTCTCGCATGCCGAGCACAGTCACCTTGCCTTCCTCGTTAAGCGTCAGGGCATCCCCGTGATCGATCAGCCGAGCCTGCAACAACTCGATCGCCCAAAGTGGTTCGTGCTTAGGCAGGTTGTGCATCGTTAGCCAAAGTTCATGCTGTGCCCCATCGTAGGCGCCTTCGCGAACTCCTTCGAGCACCAAATCGAACAAATCTCGGTTCTGAAAGACATCCGAAAAACGGCTGACCCAACGCAACCAGCGGTGATATTCCGGCTGGGCCTTGCGGTCTCCTAACAGCTTTGCGATCGATACCGGGTGCTCTTTGACCGCACTAGCCATCATATTCAACGCGTGATTCCGCATACCCTCGTTCGGGCCATCGAGCCAAGCAGCAATCTGACCATCCTCAAGGAAACGCCTGAACCACTGTGGTCTACTCAACTGCTGCCAGAGCCGGTCTTCAAAGCCCGGATGTCCCGCGGCGATCCGGACCATCACTTCGGCATCGGCAGTCGTCGGCGCGAGAAGATTAGCTACGACGGCAAGGACTGTCTCCTTTATGTGAAATCGGATGTCGTTAGCGGTAAGTACTGATTCGACCTCGGTATGGAAACGATCCGGCGCTCGCTCGTAGAGATGTTGCAGGACCTGGCGAACCTGGGCACGTCGAAAAAGTGCCTGCTCGTCACGGAGAAGGAAGTCAACGAGTGACTCCCCGCGTGACACCCACAGACGTGCGAAGGCGTAGTCGAAAAACGTTTCATGGAAGAACGCGATGCGACCGCCGTCTTGCGCAAGCAAGTGTTCTGAAACGAGGACGTTGGCGTCTTCAATAAGGTCCTCATCGTCCAGAATCTCGATTGGGACAGACAGCGCTTGCAGATCGCTTGCAGCGTTGGCGATCCGACTGACCACGTCGTTGAATCTGACATTCACTCGCCGCGAACGCACTGCTCGTCGCTTGCGCTCCCAAAACGCTTCAAAGAGCGATCCGCGCGAATGGAAGGCCAGCGCGTCAGCCTGAGTCGAAATCGTTTGCAGGAGTACAAGGTGCAGCGGCGTCTGCAGAAGGGCTAGTTGTGATGGATTTAACCGCGCTGGGTCGAGTCCCATTCTTGTCACTGCCGCTTCGACTTCCTCCTTCGACAATCGGCCGACTTCCACCGTTGTTACGTCGGTACGAGACGCAAATGCGCGGATACGGTGATCATTATCGATGTCAAACTGGCGACATGCCATAACAACACGGATTCCGCACACTGACAGAGCTTCGTCGATGAGATCCATAACGACATCGAAACTCTCCGGCATACGTCCGGAGGCAAGACTCACCGCGTCGAGTTGGTCGATAATCAGGAAGGCGTCGCGATCGTCAGCCGCCCTCGCCAAAGCGGCTGCGGGAGAGACTTCGAACCCGAACTGATGCCCCAACTCGACAGTCGACGCGAACGGACCACATCGGTCCAATCGTAGCGCCAGCACCTCGGCACCAGCCGATTCAAGAGCGGCAGCAGTTTGTTCGAGAACGGAACTCTTCCCACCTCCCGCCGTACCTGCGACGAGCCCGATCCGATATTTATCAAGCGCCTCCACTAGGTGGGCGGCCTCTGCACGCTTAATCGGTGGTTGCAAGAGTTCACGTTCAACGGACTGCCGCCAGCTTTTCGTGATCTTAAACACCTGCTGGTGCGACTTCAGATGCGAACCAGGTTCCAGTGGCTTGATGCCCCTTTGAGCGAGAAGAGCAAAAAGTTCAGTTCGAGTCAACCGCTTACCGAGGTTGTCGAGAAGGATATCCCCTATAGCAAGAGATATGAGGTCGCCGCTAGCTCCCCTCAGACTGCACACAGCAAGCATACTGTTCGTGCGGACGATGTCGAGTTCATCTTGAACTAAGAACCACATTCCGCGAAGTGTGTTCCAGGCCACTTGAGGATTGCCCAGGATTTCGGCCGCCGCCAATTGGTTAAAGACCGGTCTAAGCTCTTTAGTAAGCCAGCAATCGGTGAAACTCGTTAGATCATCTGACTTGCGAGCGCGATCGGACAATTCTTGTAAGGGCCGGCATGGCACCAGGGAGACAAAATGGTAACTTCGGCCCGCCGCCACATGCTCCGCAGCCGCCTCGAAGATCTTCTGATCGGCGAGAGCCTTGACTGTCCAACTGTTACTAGTGCCGTTCTGTCGTTTTAACTGGTGCACTTCGGTAATGAGACCGTCGTCGTAAGTGAACTCGGAACCTCGATTTAGTTCGGCGTCGATGTCTTCCGCAGTCAACGCCCGTCTATCGTCGACGATGCAATATAAGGCATGGCGGATAGCCCACGCGAGCTCGTACCTATTTCCAAGCTTGTCTGTTTCTCCACCAGGTCTAGGCGACATCAGACCTCCGAGATCACTTTCAACGTGGGATGCCGTATGGCGACACTCATAGCAGACTAGTGCAGGCTCGGCCGAGTGTGGGCACCGAGTGTGAGGCACTTGCGTCTATTTAAGTACACTCAAATGACTACGGGCCAAAATGCGATTACAACTAAAAGTAACCCTGTCCAGGAGCTACACATTGAACTTGAACTCCACGGTATGTAGTTGCAAAGTTACTTTCTCGAGAACCTCGCCGCCCACGTCGCTCCCGCGTTGGGTGGCAGCCGAACCACAAAGGATCAGTCATCTGCTATCCCATCGACTAATTCTTGCAGGTCGCAGGACCTTCGCGTAACTGTCAGTTCAGCGCTTGTTGAATAGTTCAGCAATTGCTATATAGTTCAGCACATGCTGACTATTGCTTCACGCCTCGACGTCATGAACCGGCTCGGCCGGGCCATGGCAGATCCGACGCGCTCCAGAATCCTGCTGACCCTACTTAACGGCCCGAGCTACCCGGCCGTGCTTTCGCGCGACCTGGACCTGACCCGCTCGAACGTTTCGAACCACCTGACCTGCTTGCGTGACTGCGGCATCGTCGTCGCCGAGCCGGAGGGTCGCAAGACACGCTACGAAATCGCCGATCCGCACCTCGCGACAGCACTCAACGCACTAGTGAACGCGACGTTGGCTGTCGACGAAAACGCCCCGTGCATCGACCCTGAGTGCTCGGTGCCCGGCTGCGACGGGAAAGGAGTGGACGCATGAGTTCAGCATGTGGATGCGAACACGAGCCAGCCACGGAGATCGAAGATCTCGATCGGCCATGGTGGAAGGACCCCGAGTTGCTACTACCAATCTTCTCTGGCGTAGCCCTCGGTATAGGCCTGGCGCTGGACTGGTCCGGGCTAGAGACACCCGCGACAGTACTGTTCTGGGTCGGCCTGCTGCTAGGGGCGTATACGTTCGCGCCCGGCGCGATACGGAACCTCGTCACAAAGCGCAAGCTCGGCATTGGCTTGCTGATGACGATCAGCGCGATCGGCGCGGTAATCCTCGGTTACGTCGGAGAGGCCGCGGCGCTAGCGTTCCTGTACTCGATCGCTGAGGCGCTGGAAGACAAGGCGATGGACCGGGCCCAGGGCGGACTGCGGGCACTGTTGAAGTTGGTGCCGCAGACCGCGACGGTACTGCGCGACGGTACTGCGGTCGAGGTCACCGCGAAGGACCTCGTGGTTGGCGAGCTGATGCTCGTGCGCCCCGGAGAGCGGATCGCCACAGACGGCATCATTCGGTCCGGGCACTCCAGCCTTGACACCTCAGCGATCACCGGAGAATCCATTCCGGAGGAGGTTGCGCCCGGCGACGAGGTGCCCGCGGGAGCGATCAACTCCGCCGGCGTGCTGGAAGTCGAGACGACCGCAGCTGGAACGGACAACTCGCTGACCACACTCGTGGACCTGGTCGAGCAGGCGCAGGCGGAAAAGGGCGACCGCGCCCGGATCGCCGACCGGATTGCCCAACCCCTAGTGCCCGGGGTGATGATCCTGGCGGTGCTGGTAGGCGTGATCGGCTCGCTGCTCGGCGACCCCGAGACGTGGATCACCCGTGCGTTGGTGGTTCTGGTCGCAGCATCGCCGTGCGCGCTGGCAATCTCCGTGCCGTTGACGGTCGTGGCCGCGATCGGCGCAGCCAGCCAGTTCGGAGTGGTTATCAAGTCTGGCGCGGCGTTCGAGCGGCTCGGCGGCATCCGTCACCTGGCGGTGGACAAGACCGGAACCCTTACACGCAACCAGCCCGAGGTTACCGGCGTTGTCCCGGCGGACGGATTCGATCGGGCGCAGGTACTTGCCTTCGCGGCGGCAGTTGAGCAGCAATCGACGCACCCCCTCGCCGCAGCGATCGCGGCAGCGGTCCCCAAAGCCCCCACCGCCTCGGACATCAGCGAGGAGGCCGGTCATGGCATCGGCGGCACCGTCGAAGGTCGACGGGTGCTGGTTGGCAGCCCCCGGTGGATCGACGCCGGGCCACTAAAGGTAGACGTTGAGCGCATGGAGTCCGAGGGTCAGACCTGCGTCCTTGTTACCGTCGATGACGCCCTCGCCGGGGCTATCGGGGTCCGCGACGAGCTGCGTCCCGAGGTGCCCGAAGCCGTGCAGACCCTGCACGCCAACGGCGTGGAAGTGAGCATGCTCACCGGCGACAACGCTCGCACCGCACGTGCGCTGGCTGAAATCGCCGGAATCGACGACGTGCGCGCCGAGCTGCGTCCTGAGGACAAGGCAAGCATCGTTGCCGAGCTCTCCTCCAAGACGCCGACGGCGATGATTGGCGACGGCATCAACGACGCTCCTGCGCTGGCGGGCGCGACGGTGGGCATAGCGATGGGAGCAACCGGCTCTGACGCCGCGATCGAGTCCGCTGACGTCGCCTTCACTGGCCACGACCTCCGGCTGATCCCGCAGGCGCTGCAACACGCCCGCCGAGGCAGCAGGATCATCAACCAAAACATCGTGCTGTCTCTGGCCATCATCATCGTGTTGATGCCGCTGGCGATCAGCGGCGTGCTGGGCCTGGCTGCCGTCGTGTTGGTTCACGAGGTCGCCGAAGTCATCGTGATTTTGAACGGCCTGCGAGCTGCGCAAGCGAAGCGCTGAGTGGAGTTACGTTGACGCCATTGCAAAACTCGTGGTGCTGTGCTTCATCGACACAGCCCGCGACTACCTGGGCAGTGTGTTTGGCAAAGGGCCCGACACCCATCAGGGTTGCCGAACCGTCGCCGGTCCAGTTGCCGTAGCCGACAAGATGCAGATTCTTCACCACGGTTTCGCGGCCACGCATGAGGTGGCGGAATGGACCGAGGGCCGGACGGAAACCAGTGCACCAGATCAGATGGTCGTGGTCGAGCTCGCTCAAACTATCGAAGACGGGAGTAGCGGTGAGTTGGCCGGAATCGCGAAGCTCACGGAGATGAGGAAGCGCGACAATGTCGCCGAGGTCCCCGAGGTTCGAGCCGGAATCGCCACCGAGAATCCGGCGGCGGCTGCGGAGAAAGAGATCGCGGCCATCGACGTCGTCAGGCATCCAGCGCGGTTGCTCACGTGTGAACCATGTGACCTCCGACGACCCGATGAGGTCCGCGGCGATCTGGGCACCCGAGTTCGCCCCGCCGACCACCGCGACCTTCGCCCCGCGGAATAGTTCGGGACCGGGGTAGGACGACGAGTGCCACTGGCGTCCCTGGAAGGTACCGGGATAGTGGGGCACGAAGGGCGCGGACCACGTACCTGTGGCCGCGATAACGTGTTCCGCTGTGAATTGACCGACGCTCGTATCTAGGTAGAAGATCCCTCCCTCATGGGACACGCTGTGGACGTGCACTGGGCGTCTAACTGGGAGGTCGTAGCGTTTTTCGTAGCTTTCCAGATAGTCGATGACATGACTTGCCGGCGGGTACCCCGGGTACCGCGGCATAGGCCAGCCGGGCAGATTGGAGAACTCCGCGGCGGAGAAAAGCGTCAGTGAAGGCCACGTGTGCAACCACGCTCCACCGGGTTCCTCTTGGTTGTCCAAGATCATGAAGTCCACTTTGAAGCGCCGCAGGTAGTAAGACGTGGCTAGACCGGACTGGCCACCACCGACGACGATGGCCGTGTGATGCTCAGCCACTCGGTCACCCCTCCAGAATCTCCCGAAAGCGACGCTTCAGTATCGTTTCTCACTTCATCGGGCACATGTCCGACCAGTTGTGTCTCCGCGAACTCACCAACAAGGAGAGCCTGTCAGTAGTAGTCAACAATCTTGACCTTAACACCCCGCGCTACACGTTGAAATTGAACTCCACGGAGTGTCGGCGCAACGAAACCTTTTCGCGGAAGACAGTAAGTAAATCCAGAGAAGTATCGCAGGATGCGGTCATGGCGCTATCGCTCCCGGAACATGCCCCGCAACTACACCATCGCCGCCAGCTTCATCACCCCGACCGCCCTGCTGATGGTGCAGACGGGCGAGGCCTCCCCCGTCTGGCCGATGCTGCTCGCCCGCACCGCGGAGACCGTCATCGGCGCCCGAGGTTGTGCTGCCGGGCCGTTAGAGCAATTGCTTAGCGACGCAAACTCCGCCCCGCCCCCGCGGCCCTACCTCCTGTCGCCAGTAGAGATGTTCCAGACGAGTCCGAACTTGTCCTCCACGACGCCAAAATGCGCTCCCCACGGCGCCTTTGCGAACGGCATCGTGACCTTGCCGCCGCCGCGGGTGAGCTTCGCGATGAGCTGCTCGCCCTCGTCTGTCGACTCCACCCCGGCGGTGAAGCCGAAAAAACGCCGCGCTCCAGCGTGCTGGAGTTGTCCTGCAGGTCGTCGCCGCCGCCGAGCGTAAACGGTCCGGTCAGGGTGCCGTGCGCGACGGCGTCGCGCGGCGGGTCGAACGGGAACTGCGCGCCGCGGTCGAGCTGCTCGCCATAGGTCATGATGTCAAGTTCGCTGCCGAACACTTCGTGGTAGAACTCGAGCGCCTCGCGGGCGTTGCCGGGGAAGGAAACGTAAAGCGATGTCTTCATGCGCGCCAATGTAAGCGGAAGTCTTCGGGCCCTCGATTGACCATTGCACGCCAGTCCCCGCTGAATACACTGTATTCAACTTGATGAAAGGGTACCCATGGCAACGCTGACAATCCGGATGGATGACAACGACGCGGAGCTCGTGCGAAAGTACGCACGCTTCGAGGGCGTCACCCTTTCCGATTTCGCCCGCAACGCGATCCTGGAGAAGATCGAGGACGCCCACGATCTGCAGGAACTTCGCGACGCCATCGCCCACGACACCGGCGAACGCTACAGCCTCGACGAAATTCTTGCCGACCTCGACCAGTAGCAACTTCCAATGAACGCAGCGGCAGGAGGGTACAAAGTCGAATTCACGGCCCGCGCCCGCAAGCAGTTGAAGAAGATGGACCGCTTCGACGCGCGACTCCTCGCCGCCTGGATCAAAGACAACTTGGAGGGTTGCACCAACCCACGAGCATTTGGGAAAGGTCTCACCGCGAATCGGTCCGGCGAGTGGCGCTACCGCGTCGGCGCGTACCGAATCCTCGCTGTCATCGACGACGGCACGATCACAATCGAGGTATTTTCAATCGGCCACCGCCGCGAGATTTATCGCGATTAACAACCGACAGCACCGGCTCAGCCGCCCCGTCCTCGGCCCCAGGGTGAACGTAGTGTGTTGGGCATGCAGGACCTGACCATCGCACCCGGCCCGGGTATCCCCGGAGGCCTCGTCGTCGCCGCCGCCGACCTGTCGGAGCGGTTTGCGAAGGCGTCGGGCCCCGGCGGCCAGGGCGTCAACACCACCGACAGCAAAGTTCAGCTCTCCATCGACATTGCGGCGTGCGCATCGCTATCCGACGCCCAACGCCGCCGCGCCCTCCACAACCTCGGACACCGCCTGGACGGCGCTGTGCTCACCGTGAGCGCGTCGACGCAGCGCTCGCAGGTCCGCAACCGCGCCGAGGCGCGAGAGCGCATGGCTGACCTGTTGCGCGAGGCACTCGCCCCACCGCCTCCCCCACGGCGGAAAACGAAGCCGACGCGCGGCTCGGTGCGGCGCCGTCTCGAAGCGAAGAAGCGGCGCTCGGAGCTGAAGTCGACGAGGCGCCGGCCCCGGCTGCCGTAACACCGCTCCTGCGAGCTCATACCAAAGAACCTCAACAGCCGAAAATCCGTGTCCCCAGCTCAGACACCTGAGGGGAGAACGAGCGGCGGCTCGGGGCATCCCACGAATCCTCGAAGGATACGAAGCGGGTCAAGCCGCGGTTGCACGCACTCGCGGGGATCTTTCAATGCTTTTCGACGACCTCCGGCCGAACCGGTCGCATTGGAGAAGCGGGAACCGTCTGATGCGGAGCTGGAAGCAAAGCTCGCGGCGAAGCGGAAATTAGACACCGCAATCTACACCACCCTCATTGGCGGCTTGGCAGTCTATTTTGTGCTGCAGATTGTGCTGGATCTGGACTACGCCTGGGTGGTGTGGCCGATGATGGGCGCACTCGCGGTCGCTTGGTACGCCGTCTTCGACATCTCTGACGAGGAAGACAAGATCCTCGAGGAACTGTTGGAGAAGGAACGTTCTGATCGCGCCGAGCGGCTGAAACTCGCCGCCGAGCGCCGCAAAGAGCTTGGGAAATAGCCGCGAGTTTCCTGCGCCCGCCAGTTAGAGTGGGTGTATGCGTTTTCGTCGCGCGCTCGCGCTTGTTGTAGCTAGTTCTGTAGGGGTGGTTTCGGGTTGCGCTGGGGGTGGCGAGCGCGAAACCGTGGTGGTCACGTCCACGCAGTGGGTTGACCCGGATTCGGGGGCGGTGGAGGAGTCTGCGGAGGTTGCAGAGCCTGGCGGGGAGGCGGAGGCGCCGGCGGAGGCTGAGGCGCCGACGGATACTGCGGAAGACGCACCGGTAGTCGTCGACTCGAACGGTGACCTGCTCGTCACCGGCAACGTGGAGGCGTGGTCGACGGAGCAGGCCCGGAAGGGCCGCCCCGCTCCGAACGACGAAGGCCCGGACAACGTGTATTACGTGCTGGTCTTCGATTCCCCTGCCAACATCACCGCAATTAAGGCGGGAAGCCAGGTCGCCCAAGAAAGCCCCTTCGCGCAACTCGGATCCGTGCAGCACTGGGATTTCGGAACCTCGGACAACACCAATGGCTGGGACGAATACGTAGGAAAACGGGTGCGGCTGCGGGTTCCGCCTAACCACTTCTCGTACAGGTCCGATATGAGCCTGCCCTTCGGCAGCCAGCTCATGCTCAACGACAACGCCGAAGTGGGCATTGAAGTGCTAAATTAATCCCTTTAGCGAACCCCTGATCTCGCACGGCGGGTTTGATCCGGAAACAACTCTAACTAGGCTGGGCGGTATGAACGACCTGACCATCGCACCCGGCCCGGGTATCCCCGGAGGCCTCGTCGTCGCCGCCGCGGATCTGTCGGAGCGGTTTGCGAAGGCGTCGGGCCCGGGCGGCCAGGGCGTCAACACCACCGACAGCAAGGTCCAGCTCTCCATCGACATCGCGGAATGCGCATCGCTTTCCGACGCCCAACGCCGCCGCGCCTTCCACAACCACGAGCACCGCCTGGACGGCACAGTGCTCACCGTGAGCGCGTCGACGCAGCGCTCACAGGTCCGCAACCGCGCCGAGGCACGCGAACGCATGGCCATCTTGTTGCGCGAGGCGCTCGCCCCACCGCCTCCCCCGCGGCGGAAAACGAAGCCGACGCGCGGCTCGGTGC
>NZ_KV786473.1:260218-318661 GCF_001806945.1 Corynebacterium sp. HMSC30G07
CTCGGTGCGGCGCCGTCTCGAAGCGAAGAAGCGGTGCTCGGAACTCAAGTCCACGCGACGGCGGCCCCAAATTCCCTAGTTCGAACCATCCGCGTGCATATCCTCACGCTGACGGACCTGGTTCGGTTAACCGCTACGCTGAGACAGCTTGGACCGGTTGAATCCGCTCGATTTCCGAGAGGATCTTGTCTTCCGCCACGTCCAAGTCATATTGAGCCTGTAACCCGAGCCAGAACTGGGGGCTCATTCCGAAGAACTTAGCCAAGCGAAGAGCAGTGTCCGCGGTTACAGCTCGCTTTCCGTGAACAATTTCGTTGATCCGGCGGGGCGGAACGCCGATGGAGACGGCGAGCTTGTGCTGGGTGATCCCCATTTCCTTGAGAAAGTCCTCCATGAGGATCTCACCGGGGTGAACCGGAGGGAGCTTGTCAGTGGTAGTCAACGATCTCAACCTCCTCTGGCCCCGCGGCGGACCACCGAAAACAGATCCGCCACTGGTCGTTGATTCGAATGCTGAACTGACCCCGCCGATCACCTTTCAATGCCTCGAGCCGGTTTCCCGGGGGAATCCGTAACTCATCAAGAGTCTGCGCGTACCCAAGCTGGCGAAGCTTGCGCAGCGCTACTGAGTGAATGCGGGAATCGATCGAGCGAACCCGCTCTCGATTCCACAGACGCTCAGTGTCCTTGTCAGCGAACGACTGGATCATGCTTCACCCTATCCCCCATAACGCGAAGCGTCAATAACGCTACACGTTAAATTTGAACTCCACGGAGTGTCGTCGATAAATAACTATTCGATGCGCAAAGTACAACGAAATACCGCTAGAAACAGACAACATATGGGGGTGCACAGAAACACATATAGGTTCTGCGGAAAACCTATAGGGTGCGTCGCTAAGAACCGCTGTGCGCGAAAAACATAAAGGGTTTACGGACCCGGTCCCAGACCCCTCAATACTCTGAGCCGGAAGAATGGAAAGTGGAAGGTTGATGTATCCCCACTATTTATTTTTTCCGTTTTTCGGAGTACATCGGGAGCTACAACTGCGGACCAGCTCTGTGTGAACTAGATGAGAAGGCGCAGCAGCGAATCATCGACGCTGGACAGTTGGTGCTGCGGGCACGCGAGCGGCACCCCCAGCGGTCACTCGCGGAGCACTACAACCCGTTATCGATGGACCCAATTCTGCTCAAGGCTCACAACAACTTGGACCGGGAAGTCGATAAGGCTTTCGATGTGGCACGCAAACTCACCAACGAGCGCCAGCGCCAGGAGCTACTGTTCGCCAGCTACGGGGAGTTGGCGAGGGGCTATGTCTCCTCGCTTTCATCAAAATCGAAACCACCAGCAGGGTCGTTCCCCGTGCGGGTGATTTTGATCGGTCCCGCTGCTGGGTGTAGAACCCTGTCGCTGGCAACGCCGGGAACTATGACTGTGCCCGACGAGAACACGTCACTGCCATAACGCGGCTCACGGTAGACGAACATGGGTCGTTCACTACTACTGGTGGATTTCGGTTTTGGTGGTGGGGGGATTACCGCCGCCGGCCTCGATTTTTCCGTTGAGGAGGGCGTTGACTACTTCCCGATTGTGAAATGGGCCGATGGCGCGGTGAAGAGGAACCAGTCACCTGGAAGAGATCGATCCAGTCGCTGGTGTGCAATCTGGGAGGTAGGGTTGCGGGGTCGATTCCTCGCGAGCGCAACCATGATTGTGTCTCTGAACGTGATGAAAACAACCCTGCCCTTCGGAGAATTTCCCCTATCCCGCGTCCCCGGGCGGTGAAAACGGTGTGCACCATCGCCTGAAAGGCTTTGCGTTGCTCTATCGGGATCTTCGGGTCACCCACCCGGCGGATCACTAAGATCCCCCCGTCAACGTTTGGCTGTGGCCGGAAAGCAAACCTTGGTACTCGGGAACCAAGGTGAAACGTGAACCATGGGGACCACTGAGCTGTCATCATCGTGCTTGCACCTACCCCGGCCCGGCGGCGAGCGACTTCCCACTGCATGAGGAGTACAGCGTCAGTCCATGCCGGCGCATGCAACAACTTTCGAAGAATGGCAGTGGTGAGGTGAAAGGGAATGTTTCCCACAATGACGCAGGGAGTGGCGGGTAACGGGAAGTTGAGGAAATCATCATGGACCACTTCGACCGACGCCGAGGCGGTCTTTTTTGTGAGTTTGGCAGCTAGTTTTGCGTCTACCTCAACTGCCGTTATTGCCCTCCCCAAGTGGGATATCGGGTGGGTGAGGGCACCGCTTCCTGGCCCGATCTCAATGATGGGGCCGGAGGTTTGTTTTACAAGATCGACGATGGAGTTGATGATCTTGTGGTCTGTGAGAAAATTTTGGCCATGTTCGTGACGGCCGTATCCGTATGTAGACATCAGGTGTGCTCCGTGGAGTTGAAACGGAGCCGGGCATGGCAAATGGCCGCCCGGCTAAAGGACCGGAGCGGTTTCTAACCTGCGGGAGGGAGAAAACCGCCTTAGCGGCTGGTGAGCGGCCGCATGAAAACGGAACCTGAAATCAACATGGGCCTATCGTATCCAATTAATTTCGCAGGGTCCAATACGGTGAGAAAGAAGACAACCGCACCGCAACAGTGCAAGACCTCTCTGGATTGGAATTTGTCCTACCTTCGGCTCGTCGTACAGACGCCACTGGCGTATTTTGTCTCTGGGCAACGAGGGGGAGTTACCCCCACCTCCGGATGTTTTTAAGGTGCACCCCTTATTACGCTGTGGTGCGGGAGTAGTTTTGTCCGACTGATCGGACTACCCACCGACGTGGGGCGGGTAGTTCGAGGTCCCAGCAGATGATCGCGTCGATTTCGCCGCGTTCAAAGGATGCCACCATGGCGTCGTAGTCGGGGCGAGCCACATTCTTCTTTGACGCGGAAATGGACTGATCGACGTAGTTATGTCCTATGTCCAACGTCCAAGCCACGCTGCTTTGCAATGGCTTCACAGTCCTGACGCTGCCGGTCGATGGTGAGGCCATCCACGTCAGCGTCTCGCGAGATACGAAGGTAAATAGGAGCGCGTGTTGCCAAACGCTTTTAATAAAGCCCTTAGCTAACATTGAACTTAAAACCCGACCACTTCGACATCAGTCGCCAAGAAGTCTTCCGGTGGTGCATGCGCTACAACACCCGCAGACAGCACTCCTGGTGCAACTTTCTAGCCCCCAATGACTTCGAAGCACTCACATCAGCTACGCTGACCCAAGCAGCATAGCTAACCCCCGACGTGTCTACTTTCCGGGGGTCAGGCCCGTGCTCGACAACCCCAGCGGACTCAACGCCCACGCCAGCGTCGCGGACCATGCGGCCGGGTACCGGAAGGTGGCCAAGGCCGCGGGCATCGCGATTTAATCCCGCGCAGAGCCGGAGACTGTGACCTGGCGATCATTGATGCGCAAGGTGCTGTCAGCGGCAGCAATAACTGCGGCATCGTGCGTGGCGGCCAGAACGAGTGCGCCCCCGTCCGCAGCTCGCCGCAGGAGCGCGATAACTTGGTCGCGGTTAGTGGGGTCGAGGGAGGCGGTCGGCTCGTCAGCGAACACATAAGCCGCGCCGCGGAGCAGGGCTCGGGCGATCGCCAGCCGCTGCTGCTCGCCTCCGCTGAGAATAGCTGCCGGCCCGTCGAAGGGGACATCAAGACCGACTTCGCCGAGGGAGTGCAGCAATTCTTCTTTGGAGTATTGCTTCCTGGATAGCCCGAGGGTGAGGTTATCTTCGCAGCTTAGTTCGGGAATGATTCCGTGGTCTTGGTGGATTATCGCTGCGCGTTCTCGCCAGAACCTCCGCCTCCGCTTCATCCTCCACGCGGAGGCATTCTCACCGTCTATCCGGAGGAGGCCGTCCGCCGGCGGCAGGAGCCCGGCCAAGGTGTTGAGCAGCAAAGTCTTTCCGGAACCGCTGGCTCCACAGATGGCGACAAAGCCTGGCCCGGGTAGGGAAAACGTTGCATTTTCCACGAGGGACTTCTTCACCATCCGCGTGCTGCGCCCCACAGAAAAAGTCGACTCCGCGGCGAGACAGAGATGAGAGGTGGAAATCTCCGGCGGCAGAGTGGGGGACTGATTGGGGCTAGCCAATGACATTGTGACTCCTAGGGGAGGCGGACATGTGCTGAGAAATACTGAGACGGACAAAACCGAGGTAGACGATTAAGACAAGGCAGCTTAGCGCGGTGAAGGTGTAGAGGAACGGGTTGGGAAGCAGTAGCGGAGCCAGGACGGACAATATGACGACAACTGTCAGGCTGACCAGTTGGCTTTTGAATAGTCGCCACATCGTTTTGTCCGGTGATTGCCCAGCGCTGTGGAGGAGTACCAGGAGGCGACGGTGAACTCGGAGCTGGATGCGCGCCTGGACTATCAAGGCCGCAAGCGTGGCGAGCAAAGCTCCGAGGGCGCTCAGGATACTCAGCCAGAACAGCGCCGTGCTGGCTACTAGTTCGGCCAGACCGCGATCGGCGGCGCGTACCGGGTAGACGTAGCCTTCGAGGCCGGCAGCGGTAAGTTCTGGACCCAGTTCCGAGAAATCCGCGAAGAGCAAATTTTCACTCGAAGCTGTGGAGCTTAGGAAGTCTGCGTCGAAGCCGGATAGATCGTCCGTTTCAAGCACGTAAAAACAATCGCCGGGAACCAGTTCCCCCGACATTGTTCCACTAATGAATCCGACCGCATGATCGGCACTGACCGGACCAATTTGCGCAGATTTAAGGAGCAGGTCGCCGGATTCCTGAGCCCACAGATCCACGGAAGCTGCGAAATGCTCTTGGGCTGCGGAATAGTCGACCGAGTGGTTGTCGTCTCCGGGACGGAACTGATAATCCTGCAGATCGTGCCATTGGCGGTTGGCAAGTGCCACGGGGCAGGAGTCCGGCACACCGGTACCTTCTTTCGGCAAAGTATGGCTGAGGACAGCCCCGTGCTCCCGTTCCCAGCTGAGCGCGAAGTCGCGGAAGTTCTGCTGCAGACTGGGCGGCAAGAGCTCGCCTCCTTCCACGCGGCCAGCAGGGCCGTCGAAGTTGGCTGAAAAATGCAAGGCTCCAAACTCCGCGAGAGATTTCCAGGTCTGCTGGGCCTCGGATTCCTGCTGGTAGGAGCGGAGCGCAGCCGCTGAGCTAAGACCCGCTGCTACAAAGGTCACGCAGGTAAAGACCGAAATTACTTTCAGCGCTTTTCCCGCCGCCTTCTCTGCGGGGGCACGCTGCCCCAGCAGCGCTACTGCGCGGCGCAACAATGGGGCGGTGACGGCTACGGCCAAACCGGTGGTAGCCAGGGCCAAGCCTATCCCGGCGGCGTAGAACCTGAGGAACAGGAGGGCAAAAGAATAGCTCCCTTGGCGGGCGAGGAATGTACTCGCAAGGCCAATGAGAACTAGGTGCGGGAGGATGACAAAGGTCCATTGCCGCCAATTGCCTTTTTGACTGCGGTGCCCTCCATTTATTGTGCGCAGCGCTGCCAATCTAAGACCGGAAACCCGAAGAACAAATACCAGGGCAAAAAGGGAAACGACAAATAGAAACAGGATCGCCACCAACGCGGGCAGGCGGAATACGACCGATTGGATGAGGTGAAGGAACTGCGTCTTTTCGCTTAGCCTGAGCCCGTCATTCCTGGCCGATTCGTAGAAGTGGTTCGCATTGCCACCCGTTGCTTTGGGAACCAAGACGTAGTCACCGTGGTAATCCAGCGACCCAAGCTCACTGGCCGCTTGGCTCAAGGCATCCGGCCGGTTGAGCCGGGGAATGCGTTCCGGTGCTGGATAATTTTCCTCCAGCGGGATGAAAACCTCGTGGGAAGTCCCGCTTGCGTCATCGGTGCCAGTCAGCCGGTAGATGGAGTAGCCGTTCTGCTCGGCCAATGAAACCAGTGAGTTACGGATTACCGTCGGTGCGTAGTCTGACTCAAGTTCCTCCGCGAGTGAAGTCTTAGGCTCGACGTAGTCAAGACTAAAGGTTGATTCGACCCCTAAGGACAAGGGCTTGGTGGAGTCAACCAGGGCTGTCAGCAGCCACCCAGTAGTCGCGATGACTGCAGCAAGAAGTAGGCTCAAAAGCCCAAGTACTAGGGGTCGAATACGCATGAGTTCTAGCAGAAGTCGTAGTAGTAGCTGTCCTTAGTGCCCGGCAAATTCGTTGCCCAAAGCTCGGCGATCGACTTCTGGCCGCCGCGGGTGTCGATGCTTCGTTGCGTTCTGTCGTTGACGATCACAGTCGAAGTATGGCACCGATTCACGGTGAAATAAGAACGCGCCTTAGCGTCCCAGAATCCGTCGATCTCGCCGCGCTCAAAGGACGCCACCATCGCGTCGTAGTCGGGACGGTCCACGTCCTTCTTCGACGCGGAGATCGATTGATCGACGTAGGTATGCACGACGTCCCAGCCGCGTTGCTCGGCGAGGGCTTCGCAGTCCTGACGCTGCCGGTCGATGGCGAGGCCGTCCATGGCAGCATCTAACGAGATACGGAGGTAAATAGCAGCACGTGTAGTCATACGCTATTCATAGCGCATTTAGGTTACATTGAAACGAAACTCCACCACGTCGCCGTCGACCATGACGTAGTCCTTGCCCTCCTGGCGGACCTTGCCGGCGGCACGGGCCTCGGCCATAGAGCCCAACTCATCCAGGTCTTCAAAGCCGACGATCTCGGCCTTGATGAAGCCCTTCTCAAAGTCGGTGTGGATTACGCCTGCAGCCTTCGGCGCGGTGTCACCCTTGCGGATGGTCCATGCGCGCGCCTCCTTCGGGCCCGCCGTCAGGTAGGTCTGCAGGCCAAGGGTGTCAAAGCCGGCCTTGGCCAGCGTCTGCAAACCTGGCTCGTCTTGGCCGACGGCGGCAAGCAGTTCGGCGGCATCTTCGTCGTCAAGCTCGAGAAGCTCTGTCTCCGTCTGCGCGTCCAGGAACACAGCCTCGGCGGGTGCGACCAGGTCGCGCAGCTCCTGCTTGCGGTCCTCATCCGTGAGCACCGCCTCATCGGAGTTGAACACGTAGAGGAAGGGTTTGGCCGTCATCAGGTGCAGGTGGTGTAGAAGACCAAGGTCTACTTCCCCGCTCTTGGCAGCGGCGAAGAGCGTGCGATCGTCCTCAAGAATGGCCTGCGCCTTCTTGGCTTCCTCCACCTGCGCTGCAACGTCTTTGTCCTTACGCGCTTCCTTTTCCAGGCGCGGCAGGGCTTTCTCAATGGTCTGCAGGTCCGCCAGGATCAGCTCGGTGTTGATCACGGAGATGTCGCTTGCGGGGTCGACGTTGCCGTCAACGTGGATAACGTTCTCGTCGCTAAACGCGCGCACCACCTGGCAGATCGCGTCGGCCTCACGGATGTTGGCCAAAAACGCGTTGCCCATGCCTTCGCCCTCAGACGCGCCCTTAACAATGCCGGCGATGTCAACGAAAGACACCGTCGCAGGCAAAATGCGCTCAGACTTGAAGATCTCGGCCAAGCGCTTCAGACGCGGGTCCGGCAGCTCAACCAAGCCCACGTTCGGCTCGATCGTGGCGAAGGGGTAGTTCGCCGCCAAGACGTCGTTACGAGTCAGTGCATTAAACAGTGTGGACTTGCCAACGTTGGGCAAACCGACAATTCCAAGAGTAAGGCTCACGCTGCGCTATCCTAGCCCACTCCCACCCGCAACACCCAGAAGCCCCATCGGGCACAATAGGCATCGTGAGCACGACCACCGACACCACGAACACCACCGGCGAGACCGCGGAAACCAACACTAACAACCGTGTTGACCGCGGCGTGGTGATGAACAAATGGCTAAAAAACACCGCCATGCTCACCATTCGGCTGATTGTCATCGCGGTGTTCCTGTTTGCCCTGGGCAAGATGATCGGCACGTTCTGGGCCGGCATACTGCCAGTGATTTTGGCGCTGATCATCTGCACCGTGCTGGCACCGATTGCTACGTGGCTGCGGCGCCATAAGGTGCCCGCTGGCCTGGCAGCCATCCTGACCATGCTGGGTTTCATTGGCCTGCTTGGCGCCATTTTTAGCCTCATCGCCCCAGATATAGTCAACCACTCTCGGGTGCTGTATCTCCAAGCGTTTGAGGGCGTGCAGCGCCTCCAGCTGTGGCTGCAGGGCCCGCCTCTCAACATTGACCCGGAGAAGATCAACGAAGCCGCCAACGACATCGCCCACTGGGTACAAAACCAGGCGGGTGCGATCGCGGGCGGCGTGTTCTCCGGTATCAGCTCGGCGGCCGGCCTGGCGGTCACGCTCATGGTGATCATCGTGTTGACCTTCTTCTTCCTGAAAGACGGCCACCGTTTCCTTCCCTGGCTCCGCTCCGCCACCGGCGGCCGCAGCGGCCTGCACGCCACGGAGCTCCTCACCCGAGCTTGGATCACCCTTTCAGGTTTCATTCGTGCCCAAGCGATCGTTTCTCTTATCGACGCCACGTTTATCGGCCTCGGCATCGCCCTTCTGCAAGTGCCAATGGCGTTCACCTTGTCCGTGATCACGTTTGTCGCGGGCTTCATCCCAATCGTGGGCGCGGTGGTGGCTGGCACCCTTGCTGTGCTGGTGGCGTTGGTTTCCCTCGGGTTCACCAAGGCATTGATCGTGCTGGCGATTGTCATCGTGGTGCAACAGCTTGAGGGCAACATCCTCTCCCCCATGCTGCAGTCGCGCGCCATGGATCTGCACCCGGTGATCGTGTTGATCTCGGTGACCGTGGGCGGCGGCCTCTTCGGCCTCGTCGGCGCCTTCCTGGCCGTACCTGTCGCAGCTATGATCGCTGTCGCGTACCGCTACGTGCTGGACATGCTGCGGATCCACTCCGGTGAGCGCACCGCAGAAGAGTTGGATTTTGTCACCCCAGAAGGCCTGACCATTGCCAAGATCGCGGAGGAAGAGTCGGCTCACGAGCGCGAAGAATGGCACAAGGAACGGGATTGGTCAGCAACACCGCTCATAGATGAAGTGTCGGACCCCGCCGAACCCACCTCGAAACCACCGGGATTCAAC
The DNA here is from genome assembly GCF_001806945.1 of Corynebacterium sp. HMSC30G07. Taxonomy (NCBI): domain Bacteria; kingdom Bacillati; phylum Actinomycetota; class Actinomycetes; order Mycobacteriales; family Corynebacteriaceae; genus Corynebacterium; species Corynebacterium sp. HMSC30G07. Next base: position 269,215 of record NZ_KV786473.1, read on the forward strand.
AAGGGTTTGAACCCAAGCTTGAAAAAACTCCGTGAGCAAAGTGCGAAGCTACGTCGCCTCGGCGTGAAACGTAACCGCTAGACTTACCAACCGTGTCTTACGCGTCGAAAGAATTCGTTGGCCTGCCCACCGGCTCCGCTATCGGCATCAACTTTGCCGCGCTGCTGACGGCGGTGGCTGTGTCCACGTTCTCAGGCGGCGCCCTTTGGCCATGCGGGTTATTTTTCGCACTCTCACTCATCGCCACCACGTTGCTGGTGAACCCGCGCGGGATTTTCTTAACGGTTGCCACCGCCCCACTGCTTTTTGCCGCTGCCGCTACTGCAATTGGCGTTTTTGGCGCTGGCGACCAGTTGTCAGCAGGTGGGGCGTCTTCACGCGCGGCGCAATTACTTGTGGTGTATCCGCTTGTGCAGCTGTTTCCCTGGCTTGCTACAGTAACCGCGCTCGCTGCAGCGCTCGGGTGGGGCCGAGTACAGCTGATCAGGCGCCAAAACCAGGCGCTTGCACGCAGAGAAACCCGCCAGCGCATCCAGACCGCGGCAAGCAACCGCAAAACCACCACGCAAGGCCGACGCGCACGTGAGCGCGCCGCAGGCAAGCAGCGCACGGTGTCAGTGGATGAGTTGCTCAAGCGGGAGCGCACCGCAAAACGCTCTGCCAGCGGCTCTACTGGCGGCTCTACCAGCAGGCGGCTCTCACGCCGCCTGGGAGATGACCTGTATTCGAACTAGCTGCGAGAACTAGCTGCGCACCCGCAGGTCACGCGGCAGCGCGAACGTGATGGTCTCCACCGTGGTGGTGACCTCTTCGGCGTTTGTAAAGCCGCGCTCACCCAGGTGGGAAACTACTTCTTGGACCAGGATCTCCGGTACGGATGCGCCCGAGGTCAGGCCGACTGTGGTCACGCCTTCCAGCCACGCATCATCGATCTGGTGGGCGTAATCGACCAGGTAGGACGCCTTCGCACCTGCCTCCAGCGCAACCTCCACCAGGCGCTTGGAGTTGGAGGAGTTTTGCGAACCCACCACAATTACCAGTTCACAGCGCGGCGCGATGTTCTTCACCGCAGCCTGGCGGTTCTGGGTGGCGTAGCAAATGTCATCGCTCGGCGGGTCCTCCAGGTGCGGGAAGCGCGCTTTGAGCTTCTCTACGATCTCCAGCGTCTCGTCCACACTCAGCGTGGTTTGAGACAGCCACACCAGCGGCTGGTCCTCCGGGAAGTCTGGCAGCGCGTCAACGCCCTCGATCCCGTCCACGAGGTGGGTAACTTCCGGAGCCTCTCCGGCGGTGCCTTCCACTTCCTCGTGGCCTTCGTGTCCCACCAGCAGGATCTGGTAGCCGTCACGAGCGAAACGCTTCGCCTCGTTGTGCACCTTGGTCACCAGCGGGCAGGACGCGTCGATGGCCAGCAGGTTGCGCTGCAGCGCGGATTCACGAACCTCCGGCGACACACCGTGTGCTGAGAACACAACGTGGGCACCCTCGGGCACTTCGTCGGTTTCTTCCACGAACACGGCGCCGCGCTCCTCAAGCGTTTTCACCACGTACTTGTTGTGCACGATCTCTTTACGCACGTAAACGGGTGCGCCGTACTTTTCAAGTGCCTTCTCAACGGTTTCCACCGCACGGTCTACGCCAGCGCAGTATCCGCGCGGGGAAGCGAGAAGAATATTTTTTCCCTCATCCGACATGGAACCGACCCTACCCAAGCTACGTCTAATTACATAGAGGGCTACCGCGTACGCTTGTGGTGCCTAAGGAGCGGATTGGCCCCTGCGGGGCGGAATTGGAGGTTTTCTCGTGGCAGAGCCACATGGGGCGCAAGCGCCGAAAAGTACAGCGGAGACGCCGTGGAGCGTCTCCAAACTCAACACCAGCGTCAAGGGCTGGATTGAGCGCCTGGGCTACCTTTGGGTCGAAGGCCAGCTCACCCAGGTAAAAACCAAGCCCAACTGGAGCTATTCGTACCTCACATTGCGCGATACGCAGGCTGAGGCATCGGTGGAGCTCATCGCTGACACCAGGCTGCTTACCAGCATGAGCACCCCGCTTAACGACGGCGACCACGTCATCATCCACGGCAAACCCAACTTCTTCACGCAGCGGGGATCCTTCTCCATGAAGGTCACGGAGATTAGGCATGTGGGCGTGGGTGAGTTGTTGGCGCGTATCGAGCAGCTGCGCCACCGCCTGGCGGCCGAGGGCCTCTTTGACCCGCAGCGTAAGCGGCGGCTTCCCTACCTGCCGAACAAGGTCGGGCTGATCACCGGCCGCGGATCCGCCGCGGAGCGCGACGTGCTTTCTGTGGCGCAGGATCGTTGGCCTGCGGTGCGCTTCGAGGTGGTCAACACCGCAGTCCAAGGCCCGCGCACCGTGCCTGAGGTCATTGCGGCTCTCGAGCGCCTGGATGCGGATCCTGAGGTGGACGTGATCATCATCGCCCGCGGCGGCGGCTCCGTAGAAGACTTGCTGCCGTTTTCTGAGGAGGCGTTGCAGCGCGCCGTCGCAGCCGCACGCACCCCGGTGGTGTCCGCAATCGGCCACGAGCCGGACAATCCGGTGCTGGATAACGTCGCTGACCTACGCGCCGCCACGCCTACGGACGCCGCAAAGCGCGTCGTGCCCAGTATGGAAGAAGAGCTTGCCTTGGTTGCAGAAGCTCGTGCCCGCAGCGCTGCCGCACTGCGCGCCTGGGTGGAGCGTGAGCGCCAAGGGCTGGCCAACGTGCGCTCCCGTCCCGCCCTGGCAAACCCGATGGGCGCAATCAGCCAGCGCCGGGAAGAGGTCGCCCGCGATGTGCAGCGGATGCGCCGGGAGATCACCTATTTTGTGCAGCAACAAACGTCGGTGGTTTCTGCGTTGCGGGCCCAGGTCTCGGCGCTTGGGCCTTCGGCAACCTTGGCGCGTGGCTACTCGGTGGTCCAAATGCTGCCGCGCGACGGCTCCGGGCCCGAAGTTGTGACCTCCATCGAGCAGTCCCCTCCCGGCTCCCAGCTGCGCATCCGCGTCGGCGACGGATCCATTACCGCAGCAGCTATGGGTGTCACCCAAGCCGACTAGACAAAACCCAACCAAAACACTGAATCACTAAAACTCAGACAGCAAAGGATAAAGACAATGGCAGAGAACACTTTCGGCGCAGGCCAGGCCGGTGACAACGCGTTTCCGGACCCGCAGACCTTGAGCTACGAGCAAGCACGTGCCGAGCTTGTGGAAACGGTAAAAATCCTGGAGCTGGGTCAGATGAGCCTGGATGAGTCCCTGAAGTACTGGGAGCGTGGCGAAGCACTGGCGAAGCGTTGCGAGGTCCTCCTACACAACGCCTCCGAGCGAGTCGAGGCTGCCATCGGCAGCCGCGAGGAAGAAGAGAAATAACTACTGCAGCGGCTGCGCCTGCAATGCGGCGCGCAAAAGCTCGGTGAACTCGGCGTCCGTGCCGGCGCCGGTGAGAATGAAGCGCGCGTCGCCGGCGTCGAGGGCCCAGATGGGGCGGGTATCGGCATCGTCGCTAAGCAAGATGCGCACCTCGTGCCCGTCAACCTGCTCGGTGCGCTCCTCCGGGCGTAGCTTGCCGTCCACTGATGCAACGGCCGTGTCAAGGTCGGCACCGGTCTGCGTGAGCTGCAGGAAACCGCCGTCCTTGGTCACCCAGCCCACCACGGGCGCCGGTTGGCCGTCGATCATGGTGCGGCGCGCGGAATTAGTCACCCAGCCTTCCGGAGCGTGCGGAAAACGAACCGGGAAGTTCGTGGCGCGAGCCTCCATGCCAAGGAACGTTTCAGCATCAACTTCCTGCACCGGACCGTTTTTCGGCGTGCCCGGATTGTAGGTGCACAATCCTGTCGCGCCCACCCCCACGAGCATGAGGACGACGATGACAACGACGTTGATGAGCATGTCCCGGCCGTCTTGAAAGACGCGGGGTTTTCCTTTGTTGGCCACGCGCAACAGTATGGCACGTTCCCGCTTTGGCCTCGAATCCCCTTTTTAGGGTGTGAAAGCTCAGGCTCCATGAAGCATTTAGTGACAGAATGGAAGAGCCCATTATTTTGTCTTTGCTTTATCGCCTTGAGGAGGCTGGCCTCGATGACTGAATCACCCAACGAATACTTCCCGGACCGCAACCTTGCAATGGAACTGGTTCGCGTGACGGAGGCAGCCGCTTTGGCTTCCGGCCGCTGGGTGGGACGCGGCAAGAAGAACGAAGGCGACGGCGCCGCAGTGGACGCGATGCGCAAGATGATCAACTCCGTAAACATGGACGGCGTCATTGTTATTGGCGAGGGCGAGAAGGACGAAGCCCCAATGCTGTACAACGGCGAGCAGGTTGGCAACGGCCTGGGCGCATCGGTTGACCTGGCCGTGGACCCGGTTGACGGCACTCGCCTGATGGCAGAGGGCCGCCCGAACGCCATCTCTGTGATCGCCGCTGCCGACCGTGGCTCCATGTTCAACCCGCAGGACGCGTTCTACATGAGCAAGATCGCCGTCGGCCCGGAAGCTGCCGGCAAGATCGACATCACTGCCCCGGTCAGTCACAACATTGAGGTGGTTGCGAAGGCCAAGGGCGTCCGCCCACATGAGGTGACGGTGGTTGTTTTGGATCGCCCGCGCCACGATCAGCTTGTGCGTGATATCCGCGCGGCCGGCGCCAAGGTTCGCTACATCATGGACGGCGACGTGGCTGGCGCCATCGCTGCCGCACAAGACACCAACTCCATCGATATGGCAATGGGTATCGGTGGCACCCCTGAGGGCGTCATCACCGCATGTGCGCTGAAGTGCCTGGGCGGTGAGATCCAGGGCATGCTCGCTCCGCAGTCCGACGAAGAGCGCGAGCGCGTCCTAGCCGCTGGCCACGACCTGGATCGCGTGCTGGGCATCAACGACCTGGTTACTTCCGACAACTGCTACTTTGCAGCAACCGGCGTGACCAACGGCGACATGCTCCGCGGCGTGTCCTACCGCAAGAACGGTGCGACTACGCGCTCGCTGGTCATGCGTTCCAAGTCCGGCACCGTGCGCTACGTCGAGTCCCTGCACCAGCTGGCCAAGCTGCAGGAGTACTCCGTGGTGGACTACTCCGAGCCGAAGCAGTAGGCCGAAGCAGTAAGCCTCACTTACAGCAGCGCTATAAACGCTGCGAACGTTGCCGCGCTGGCCAGCAAGTTGTTAGCCGCGTGCACAATGAAGCTGGCGGTGATGTTGCCGTGGAACCGCGCCACCAGCGCTAGTCCGATGCCCAGGAAAAAAGTGTAGAGGATTACTACTGGCGCAATGTGTACGGCGCCGAAAATGGCGGAGGTGAGCAGGACGCTCACCACCGCCGACATTCGGGTGTCAAAGTAGCCCATGAGTACGCGACGGAACACAACCTCCTCAATCAACGGCCCTACCAGTAGGTATGCGATCAAGAGAAGCAGGACGGGGGCGGCCTGTTTCGCATCCGAAGCCAGCACGCCCGTTGCCGATTCTTTATCGGGGGCAAGCCCTATAAGCGTGCCAACGATTGCGCTCAAAGTCGCCGCGGCAACAACCACCGCCGGCGTCTGCCACAGCAGGTGCCAACCCCGGCGCCCCAGTTTTGTAAAACCAAGCCCAAGCCCAGCACCCCGCATGTAGCGAAACAGCACAAACATGGGCACAGCCATGGCTATCACAAGGATGACTGGGATCAGCGCTGTGGCCGTCGAACGTGACACCCCCAAACGCGCCAGAAGCAGCCCTTGTCCGATCAAAAGGGCGTACATAGACGCCATGGCTGCCAACGCCACAAGTACACCCCTCAATGCGGGGGCGTTTTGTGTGCGCAAATCTGGCATTGTCCCTCCTCATTTTTGTTATCTGGGGCATAATCGATCAGTGGACAGGCACGAGTGCACGATAACGCTAGTGCACGTGCACGGCGTGCATGGGAAAGAAGTAAAGGACAATCATGGCTGATCAGGAATACCGCATCGAACATGACACGATGGGCGAGGTCAAGGTGCCCGTCGATGCTCTCTGGCGCGCACAGACCCAGCGTGCTGTGGAGAACTTCCCTATCTCCGGCCGCGGCCTTGAGGCTCAGCAGATTCGTGCGCTTGGCCTTTTGAAGGCTGCATGTGCTCAGGTGAACAAGGACCTGGGCAACCTGGATGCTGAGAAGGCTGACGCAATTATCGCTGCCGCGAAGGAGATTGCGGACGGCAAGCACGACGACCAGTTCCCGATCGACGTGTTCCAGACCGGCTCCGGTACCTCCTCCAACATGAACACCAACGAGGTTATCGCCTCTATTGCAAAGGCCAATGGCGTTGAGGTACACCCGAATGACCACGTGAACATGGGCCAGTCTTCGAACGACACCTTCCCAACCGCAACCCACGTGGCTGCTACCGAAACGGCGGTCAATGACCTCATCCCGGGCCTGAAGATGCTGCACGAGTCCCTGGATAAGAAGGCCAAGGAGTGGCACGAGGTTGTGAAGTCGGGCCGCACCCACTTGATGGATGCCACCCCGGTCACCTTGGGTCAGGAGTTCTCTGGCTATGCACGCCAGATCGAGCTGGGCATCGAGCGTGTTGAGGCGACCCTGCACCGCCTGGGTGAGCTGGCTATCGGCGGCACCGCTGTGGGCACCGGCATCAACACTCCGGCTGAGTTCGGCGGCAAGGTTACTGAGGAGCTTGTGAAGCTCACCGGGGTCGAGCAGCTCTCTGAGGCGAAGAACCACTTCGAGGCGCAGGCCAACCGTGACGCGCTGGTGGAGTTCTCCGGCGCGATGCGTTCCGTGGCGGTCTCCTTCTACAAGATCGCCAACGACATCCGCCTGATGGGCTCCGGCCCGCTGGCTGGTTTCGCCGAGATCCACCTGCCGGATCTGCAGCCAGGCTCCTCCATCATGCCGGGCAAGGTCAACCCGGTGCTGTGTGAGACCGCAACCCAGGTTTCCGCACAGGTCATTGGTAACGACGCTGCTGTCGCCTTCGGCGGCACCCAGGGCCAGTTTGAGCTCAATGTGTTCATCCCGATGATGGCTCGCAACGTGCTGGAGTCTTCCCGCCTGCTGGCAAACACGGCACGTCAGTTTGCTACCAAACTTGTGGACGGCATTGAGCCGAACGAGGAGCGCATGCGCACCCTGGCTGAGTCTTCCCCGTCTATCGTGACTCCGCTGAACTCCGCGATTGGTTACGAAAACGCTGCGAAGATTGCTAAGCACGCAGTTAAGGAGGGCATCACCATCCGCCAGGCCACGATCGATCTTGGCTTTGTGGACGGCGAGAAGCTCACCGAGGAAGAGCTGGACAAGCGCCTCAACGTGCTGTCCATGGCAAACACTGACCGCAACTAGTGTCAGCTAGCTAGTGGCAGATTCATTTTCTGAACTCCGCGACGCCGGCGGCTCCAACAAACCTTGGATTGCCGCCGGCGTCTCGGCGCTTGCTGTCGCCCTGATTCTGGTTGCGCTTGCTGGTGCGTGGTGGTCGGCGAACCCTCGCCCCGAGCCCACCTCCGCTGTCCCGGAGACGGTGACGGTGACCGCGCAGCCGCAACTTGCGCAAGACCCGGAAGCTCCGACCGGCACGTTCACGGGCACCCTGAATAGCCTTGAGGAAAACGCGAAGGTGCAGGCGTGGCCTGCGGTGGCCACGTTTGGTGGCGGCACTGCGTCGGTGACCTATCCCCTGACGGGCTGCACGGCACTGATCGGCGAAGACGGCCAGTCGACCCCGCTGACCAAGGGCTGCAACAACGGCCAGGGCCGCTGGGACGTTGATCAGATCGCGCCAGGCGTAATCAAACTGACCTACTCGGAGAGCAACACTGCCCTGGTAGAAGGCGAGCTTTCAGCGGGCTTGCCTTAGTTTGCACGGGGTGTAATATTGCACCCCGTGCAAAAAGAGGGAATCAGGGAGCAGAAACGCCGCGAGACGCTGCGAAACATTCGCAACGAAGCCGCCAAGCTTGTCAGCCAACACGGCTACGACAACGTCACAGTTGAAGATATCTGCGGCGCCGCCGGCATTTCCCGGCGCACGTTTTTCAACTACGCCGATTCCAAAGATGAAGCGATCCTCGGCTCCTTCCCTTTCGCGTTTAGCCAGTCCGCTCTGGACGCAATCCGGGATACCCCCAGCGATAACCTCTTGGAGCTGGTCATTCGTTCCATGGAGGTCAAACCAGGCCCGTTCGACGGGCCGGCGGCGACGTGCCGTCGTGAATTGCTGGAGAACAATCCCGGTCTGATGCACGCGGAGGCTGCCCGTAAGCGCGGCTTTCTTTCCAAGGTTGGACGCGCGGTACGCGACCATTTTGAGCAGTTTCCGGAGGACCGAAGAGGCTCCGGATCCTCGGAGGAAGAGACCCAATTCATCGTCGTCTTGTTCCATGGTGTGGTGAGCCGCTACCTGTGGCAGCCGCCGGAAGACGCCGACCCCACCGCCCAACTACTCGCCTACGCCAAAGAGCTGACCGGTTACGTAAAGGAGATGACATGGTAGACAACCCCACAACATCGAGCGCAGCTCAGCCGGCGGCACCCAACGTGAAGCTGGTGTTTTCTGCCCTTCTGCTCACCATGTTGATGAGCTCGCTGGGGCAGATGATTTTCGCTACCGCCATGCCAACGATTGTCGGCGAGCTGGGCGGTGTGGAGCACATGAGCTGGGTGATCTCCGCGTTTTTGGTCACCATGACTATTGCAATGCCACTAAACGGCAAGCTTGGGGACATCCTTGGCCGCAAATGGCTCTACATCGGCGGCATCGTGTTGTTTGTCATCGGTTCCGCGATCGGCGGTTTCGCACAGACCATGGAGCTGCTCATCATTGGGCGCGCCATCCAAGGTTTTGGCGCGGGCGGCATGATGGTTAACTCCCAGTCCATCATCGCTGAGGTTGTCCCGGCTCGTGAGCGCGGCAAATACATGGGCGTCATGGGTGCGGTTTTCGGCGTCTCTTCCGTGCTGGGCCCTGTGCTTGGTGGTTGGTTTACGGACGGCCCGGGTTGGCGCTGGGCGCTGTGGATGAACATCCCACTGGGGCTGCTGGCCATGACCGCCTCGGCCACCGTGCTGAAGCTGCGTCGTGGCTCCGCAAAGGGCATGCATTTCGACTACGTGGGTACCACGCTGATGGTCATCGCCACCACCAGCTTGATCCTCACCACCACGTGGGGCGGCACGCAGTATGAGTGGAACTCCCCCATCATTGTGACCCTTGCCGCCGTTGCCGCCGTCAGCGCTGTGCTGTTCGTGTTTACAGAGCTTCGCGTGAAGGACCCCCTGATCCCGATGGGACTGTTCCGCAACCGCAACATGGTGTTAACAACGCTGGCTGGCACCGTGTTAGGTTTTGCCATGACTAGTACGCTGGCTTATCTGCCGACGTATCTGCAGATGGTCCATGAGCTCACGCCTACTGAAGCCGGCCTGATGATGCTGCCGATGGTGTTGGGCATGTTGGGCACCGGTATGGCGGTGGGATTCATCATTGCTAGGACCGGCCGTTACAAGATTTACCCGCTCGCGGGCATGGCGGTGACTACCCTTGGCCTCTACTTGTTCTCCCAGCTCACTCCACAAACATCATTGACCCGCCTCGGCGTGTACATGTTTGTCTTCGGCTTCGGCTTGGGCCTTGTTATGCAGGTGCTGGTTCTGATTGTGCAGAACTCGTTTCCCCTGCGCATGGTTGGCACCGCTACCTCTACCAACAATTTCTTCCGCCAGATCGGCTCGGCCATTGGCGCGTCGCTCGCAGGCTCCCTGTTCATCCATGGCATGCGCGACCACCTGGAAACGCGTCTCCCCGAGGCGTTTGCCCAGCTCGGACCTGAGGGCGCGCAGTGGGCAGAGAAGTTCCAAAACGGCGCCAACAGCCTCACCCCACACCTTGTTGCGCAGCTTCCACAGCCCCTGCGTGAGGTTGTTCTGAGCAGCTACAACGACGGCCTGACCCCAGTGTTCATGCTTATGGTTCCGCTCACCATCGTTGCGCTCATCTTGCTCTTCCCTGTCAAGGAAGAACCGCTCAAGGAAGACCTGAGCTAGTTGAGCTAGTTGAGCTAGTTGGAATCATCCTTGCTCATCGGCAGCAGCAGCTCGTAGATGTCGCAGTCGCGCCACTGGCCTTTATGCTCGCCGTAGCTCATCTTGCCCATGTTGTGGAAGGTGCCGGCCTTTTCAAAACCTCGCGAGAGGTGCAGGCCAGCAGAGCCCTCATTTTCCGGGAAAATCCACGCATGGATGGACCACTTGTGCAGGTCAATACAGGTGGCGATCAGCTTGTCCAGCAGCGCGCCGGAGACCCCCTTGCCGCGCGCATCGGGGTGAGTATAGATAGAGTCTTCCACCACCCCATGGAACACACTGCGTGACGACGCCGGCGCGGCAGCCACCCATCCCAGCACCCGAGCATCGTCTTGCTTATCGACGGCCACGAACACCGTCTCAATAATCTTCCTCCGGGAAAACTCGTCCCAAGTCAGCCCACGAGTTTCATAGGAGGCGTTACCGGAACGCAAGCCCATCTCGTAGATTTCACGGACCTGCGGATAGTCCTCTTCACGGATCGGTCGAATATCAAACCCTTGGTTTTGCACCAGACCCATTGTGAAGAAGGTGCGGCCATGATGCAAACCAAAACGGCTTTAACGGGGTTTTTACTTCTCAACCTTTGCGGTGAAGGCAGCATCGTCGCCGCCGTCACGGGTCCACTCGAGGGTGCCGTTCTCGAACTCCTGGTTCCAGCCAGACTCGTCGGTGTTCGGGGTCTCCGGAGCCAGCGGGAAGCCGATCTCGCGTGCACCGTGAACGTCGTTGAGCCAGGACTGCGCGATCTTACCCCAGATCGGGGAGCCGCCCGTGGACTCCTTCCAGGTGATGTAGTGCTCACCGTCGAAGGTTACGATCCAGCCGCCGTCTACCTCTTCAACGGCGGTCGGCTCGCCCCAGGAAGCCTCAGCAAACTCGTCGATAGCAGCCTTAACGCCCTGCGGAACCATTGCGGTCTTGCCGCCTTCAAGTGCCAGCTCCTCGGTTGCGCCCTCAGCAGCCGCAGCACCCTCGCTTTCTGCCGCCACGGTCTCGGTAGCGGTCTCGGTGGAGGAAGCGGTCTCGGTCTCAGCGGCAACCGTCTCGGTAGCTACGTCGGTGGCAGTAGCGTCAGCGGTGGTCTCCGCGGTGGTATCTGCAGTGGTGTCTGCATCGTTGGAGCAAGCAACCAGGCCGCCAGCCAGTGCAACAGCAGCAATGGAAGCAACAATCTTGCGGTTCATAATCATATTACCTTTCTGATTCTCCGTAGAACAACTCCCCATTATGCATATGGAGCCCCGACTACCACTTCCCATCACACCCTAATGGGGGCATCACCGCCGTTTCCGGTTGCGAGTTGAGCGCTGTTGCACCTTACCCCGAACTCCCTGCGCAGAACGCTTCTTGGCCTGCGGTTTTACCCCCTTCTTAGGCTTCTCACCCTTCTTCGCTTTCACCGTTTGCCGCGACGAACGCACCGTCCTTCCCTTCGCCACCCCAACGAAGTCCTGGACCTCCTCACTGTCGCGCTCTTTCTTCCATACCAGCGCGATTTCCGTCGGCGCTACCTCCAGCGCCTCAAGCGGCGCCGCCACAACTTGTTTCTTGCTCAAGGCCCGCAAAAGTGGCAGTGGCCCATATGCAACACCCACGTTCGCCGCGACAACCTGCAGCGCCGTCCGCAACTGCTCAATCGCGTCCCCCTCGGTCTCCCCTGCAGCCTCTACGCAATCAAAAAAGTCAAAGTTCACAATCTCATCGCGCAGCTCTTTTCTATCCACCGCTTCCCCAGTAGCGGCAAACATCTCGGCGTACACCGAGTCCTTCGGCACCGCGACACCAAGCGCCTCCTCATAGAGGCGGACAACGTGAAAAGACTCGTCTACTCGCGTATCCGGCAGGCGTATCAGCACAAGGTCTGCGGGCTCGGCTAGGGGGTTGGTTGACGGCAACGCTGATAAGCAAGTGCCCGAAAGCTCCTCATACCGCTTAAACCACTTGCCCGGTTCAGTGCCAGTAACAAAGGAGATGGTGAGCATGCGCTCAATGCTAGCGTGGACTGCCATGAGCACGAATGCACCATCCGGCACCGCAATGAAGCCGTCCACCGCGGCAAAGAAACTTGGGCTATACCTCCCTGCCACCCCGCAGGAATTCCAAGACGGCGCTGTTACCCACGCCCAACTGCGCGAGCTTCAGGAAAACCCGCCTCAATGGTTGGTAGATCTGCGCCGCAACGGCCCCCACCCCCGCCCGGAGGTGGCCCGCAAGCTTGGTATCTCCATCACCGCGTTGAAAAACAACGACATGGACAAGCCGCTGACCACCGAAGAAATCAAGGCGCTGCTTGCAGATCAGCCGGAGTGGCTGCGCGCAGCACGCACGCAGCACGCCAGCAACACTGCAAGCGACGCCGCTAGCGAAGACTCAAGGGCCTAGAGCATCTTCCAGTCTTCAATACCCGGGTAGAGCGGGTACTTCTCGCCGAGTGCAGCGGAGCGCTTGGCCAGTGCCGCAGTATCGGCATCCTTGCCCTTGATCAGGGCGTCGGCGATGATGTCCGCAACCTCGCGGAAGTCCTCCTCGCCGAAACCGCGCGTTGCCAGCGCGGAGGTACCGATACGCAGACCAGAGGTCACGGCCGGCGGACGCGGATCAAACGGCACCGCATTGCGGTTAACCGTAATACCCGCCTCATGCAGCAGATCTTCTGCCTGCTGGCCGTCCATCTCAGAGTTACGCAGGTCCACCAGCACCAGGTGCACATCGGTGCCACCGGAAACCACGCCAACGCCGGCCTCAACCGCATCCGGCTGGGTCAGACGCTCCGCCAAAATGCGGGCACCATCCAGGGTGCGCTGCTGGCGGTCCTTGAACTCAGGCGTGCCCGCGATCTTGAACGCAGTCGCCTTGGCGGCCACCACGTGCATCAGCGGGCCACCCTGCTGGCCCGGGAACACAGCAGAGTTGAGCTTCTTGTGCAGCTCAAGGTCATTGGTCAAGATGAAACCGGAACGCGGACCGCCAAGGGTCTTGTGCACCGTGGAGGAAACCACGTGCGCGTGCGGCACCGGCGACGGGTGCAGGCCAGCAGCAACCAGGCCAGCAAAGTGAGCCATATCAACCCACAGGTACGCGCCTACCTCATCCGCGATGGAACGGAATTCCGCAAAGTCCTCATGACGCGGGTAGGCGGACCAGCCGGCGATGATCACCTTCGGCTTGACCTCACGAGCCTGCTCACGCAGCTTGGCCATATCAATCAGGTGGGTGTCTTCCTCCACCTCGTAGGCCGCAACGTTGTACAGACGGCCGGAGAAGTTGATCTTCATGCCGTGGGTCAGGTGGCCACCGTGAGCCAGTGACAGACCCAGGATTGTGTCACCCGGCTCCGCCAGCGCCATCAGCACGGCGGCGTTGGCCTGTGCACCGGAGTGCGGTTGCACGTTGGCGTACTTCGCGCCAAAGACTTCCTTTGCACGGTCACGTGCCAGATCCTCCACCACGTCAGCATGCTCGCAGCCGCCGTAGTAGCGACGCCCCGGGTAGCCCTCGGCGTACTTGTTAGTAAACACGGACCCCTGCGCCTGCAGCACGCTGCGAGGTACAAAGTTCTCGGAAGCAATCATTTCCAGCGTGGTGCGCTGGCGGGCAAGCTCGCCTTCAATGGCGGCATACACCTCAGGGTCATACGTTGCTAGATCTTGGTAACGCAGGTCTTGGGGGTCAACAGACGCAGACAAACCTGGTCCTTTCGTCAGAGTTTGGGCACGGTCGAATGAAAGTATAGGCGGCCCGGCTTACACAATTTTGCTTAAATTCGCGCAGATGCCAACAATGGTGCTCATGTCCCGCGTATCCAATGGTGCCGATTCGAGTCCCTACCTCGATTTCTCTCGCGACGATTGGAAGCAACGCCGCGCCACCATGAAGCAAGTTCTCACAGCTGAGGAGGTGGAAACGCTCAGCGGCATCGGTGAAAACTTGGACCTGCAAGAGGTCGAAGACATCTACCTTCCGATTTCGCGCCTGATCCACCTACACGTTCGCGCGCGCCAGAAGCTGATCAACTCCACGGAGGCCTTCATCGGGGGTGATCCCGGGCATGTTCCCTTCGTCATCGGTATTGCAGGCTCTGTGGCAGTAGGTAAATCAACCACCGCCCGCGTACTGCAGGTGCTGTTGCAGCGCTGGGATTCTCACCCCCGAGTAGACCTGATTACTACCGACGGCTTCCTCTACCCCACCGCCGAACTCAAAAAACGCAACTTGTTGCAGCGCAAAGGTTTCCCCGAGTCCTACGACCGGCGCCAGCTCATGCGCTTCGTAACAGAGGTGAAATCCGGCCAGCCGTTAGTCAAAGCTCCGATTTACTCGCACAAGGCCTACGACATCCTGCCCGGTGAGTACGTCGAGGTACGCAAGCCGGACATTGTGATCTTGGAGGGCCTCAACGTGCTCCAAACCGGCCCCACACTCATGGTGTCCGACCTGTTTGATTTCTCCATCTACGTAGATGCAAAAACCCAAGACATTGAACGCTGGTACATCGAGCGTTTCTTGAAGCTGCGCAATACTGCCTTCCGTGAGCCCGGTGCGCACTTCGCGTCCTACGCCAATCTGGATGACTCACAGGCCGCCTATAAGGCCCGCGAGCTGTGGCAGACCATCAACCTGCCCAACTTGGTGGAAAACATTCTGCCAACCCGTGTGCGGGCATCGCTCGTCTTGCGCAAGGGATATGATCACACCGTGCAGCGGGTGAGGATGCGCAAGATCTAGCGCAAGATCTAATAAAACTACTTGCCAAACCGGCGGGACCGCTGCGAGTAGTCACGCAACGCACGCAGGAAGTCGATCTTCCTAAACGCTGGCCAGTAGGTATCGGTGAACCAGATTTCTGAGTACGCCGCCTGCCAAAGCAAAAACCCTGAAAGGCGCTGTTCGCCGGAGGTGCGGATCACCAAATCAGGATCCGGTTGGCCCGAGGTGTACAGGTTGTCTGCGATTGACTCCACCGTGACCAGGCTGGAGAGTGCTTCGGGGGGCGTGTTGGTGGACACCGCATCGTCGATAAGCGTGCGCACTGCATCCACAATCTCCTGGCGGCCACCGTAACCCACCGCAATGTTGACGGTTAGGCCGTGCTTCTGCGTGGTCGTGTCAGCAGAGCGCTGCATGCGCTCCGCAACCTCAGGCGGCAACAGCTCCAAGTGGCCGACGAGGCGTACGCGGCAGGAGTACTGCTCCGCCGCCAGATCATCAATCACCTCAGAGATGATGGTGAACAGCAGCTCAACCTCTTCGCTGGTGCGCTGCAAGTTTTCGGTGGACAGCAAATAGATCGTCAGCACATCAATCTGCATCTCTGCAGACCAACGAACCAACTCACCAATTTTGGCGGCGCCCACCCTATGGCCGTGCGAAATATCGTCATAGCCCGCCTCACGAGCCCAACGACGGTTCCCGTCCGCCATCACCCCAATGTGCTTCGGGCGGGACTTACCACGCAGTTCTCGGCGCAGGCGCGCCTCATACAACGGGTAAAGCAGAGTTTCCAGCACAGTCACAAAACTCACTCTACCCGCGCCCAACAACTGCACGCTTAGATGAACCGCTTGCGGCGGCGATCCAGCACGCCGGCTTCCTCCATCGCCGCATCCAGGGCCTTCTCATCAAATGGATCAATACCGTGCATCTCCGCAAACGCGCGACGACGGTTGAAGCGCGAGAACCTGCGGTGAAACGCCCAACCCAAGGCGATGACGGCAACACCAAGGACCACGATTAGCAGCAGGCCTGTCGGCTGGGCCTTGCCAAAGTCAGGGCCCCGCGGCGTTTCCGGCGGTGCCTGGGCGACTACGTACGAAAGCTCAGCAAACGAAGGCTCAGCAAAAGAAAAATCAGTCATTGTTACTTGGTTCCCTCTGTAATGCCCTCAAACAGGTCGTGCTCTGGCAACGTGACTTCAACGCGGGTTTGGGCCAGCTCAAACTCTTCGGTCGGCCACACACGCTGCTGATCTGCAACAGGGCTTGCCAAAAACGCACCGGCAGGATCGATCTGCGTCGCGTGCGCAGTCAGCGCCTGGGCGCGCTGTTCGAAGTAGTCGGCGCATGCAACGCGGGTGGTCACCCGTTCCATAATGTCGGCCTCGTTTTCCTTCCAACGCTTAATCATCAACCCATACGGGCTAACCTCTCCCCGCGCCACCAGTAGGTCATGCAGAAGCTCCATGCGCTTCAGGATGAAACCGTGGCTGTAGTACATCTTCAGCGGCGTCCATGGCTCCCCTGCTTCCGGGGCGAAGGTGGGATCTCCCGCGCGTTCCCAAGCAACCATGGAGATCGCGTGCACCATCAGGTGGTCAGGGTGGGGGTAGCCGCCATTCTCGTCGTAAGTAATCAGCACATGAGGCTTGAAGCTGCGTATCGACGCCACGAGCTTTCCCGCAACCTCCTCAACCGGCTGCACCGCAAAGCACCCCTCGGGCAACGGCGGCATCGGGTCGCCCTGAGGCAACCCGGAATCCTCATACCCCATCCACTCGTGCTCAACGCCAAGCGCCGCCACAGCCCGAGCCATCTCCTGTTCCCGAACCGCAACAATGTTTTCCAACACGCCGGGTCGGTCCATCGCGGGATTCAAAATATCACCGCGGCGACCGTCAGTACACGTTACTACCTTGACACGGTGTCCCTCCGCAGCGTACTTAGCCATAGTTGCTGCACCCTTGGACGATTCATCGTCCGGGTGGGCGTGGATGGCCATAAGGCGCAAACCTGTCACTGTTTTGATCCAACTTTCCTGGAAGGGGGTCATGCAATAACAACCGACCATATTAGTACGATCGAGTACATCTCCCTGTGGGGGTCATCGAAGTGAAGTGAGGTTGAACGCCGTGCCGCAAGCGCCGAACGCATCTGCAAACTCTCCGAAGCAGCGCCCCCGTTATGGCGCTGCTACTGAAAAACAGCGGCAGCAAGGCACCACTGTCAGCGGCAAGATCATTGTCATCGTGGCCGTTGTACTGGTGGCGTTCACCCTGGTCGTTGCTGGCCAGGCAATCTATCGCAGCCAGTCTCGTCCCATCAGTGCAGAGGTTGTTGGTGAAGAGCGTGTGAGCGATGACACCGCACGTGTGTGGGTGGACGTGACCCGCAAGAAGACCGATGAGGATGCGTACTGCATCATCCAAGCGGTGGATTATGACCATGCAGAGGTTGGACGCCGCGAGTTTGTAATTCCTGCTGGCGGGGAGGATGTCCTGCGCTTCGAGGTGGAGCTGCCCACTCGCGGGCGGCTAGCAGATGGAAGGGTCTACGGCTGTTCTTATGACCTGCCGTCATATCTGGACCCACAGTCTGCGCACCTTGGTGCCAGATAGTGGCGCCTGCCGTGTTAAGCTTGCGCCCTGCAACTATGAGGTAAACCCGAGGTAAAAGGGCCCGAGGTAAAAGGGAAGGTAGTGGACTTATGGCTGAGACCCAACAGCAGTACATCACTCCTGAGATGAAGGCGAAGCTGGAGACCGAGCTTCAGCAGCTGATTGATAACCGTCCGGTCATCGCGGCCGAGATCAACGAGCGCCGCGAAGAAGGCGACTTGAAGGAGAACGCGGGCTACGACGCTGCGCGTGAACAGCAGGATCAAGAAGAGGCTCGCATTAAGCAGATCTCTGAGCTCCTGGCTAACTCCACCACTGAGCGCACCGGCATTGTTGAGGGCGTTGCCCACGTCGGTTCCGTTGTCCACGTCTACTACAACGGTGATGAGGACGATAAGGAAACCTTCCTCATTGGTACCCGCGCTGCCTCCACCGGCAACAAGGATCTTGAGACCTATTCGGAGAACTCTCCGCTGGGCGCTGCCGTTGTCGGCGCATCTGAGGGAGAGACGCGCACCTACACCGCACCAAATGGTCGCGAGATTTCGGTGACGATTATCTCCGCGGAGCCTTATGATTCGGTTAAGGCTTCTACCCCGCGTAAGAAGTAAGTAAGAAGTACAAAGCATCTCACTCGACTGCTTTCAACCCTTAAGGATGTAACCCGTGACTTCCTCACCTTCCCGTATCGCCGCAGCTGGCATTGCCGCAATCGCTGCTCTTGCTATCACTGCTTGCTCCCCGCCGAATGAGAACCCTTCTGACCAGAAGGTGGACACGGCGATGAGCCAGAGCGCTGACTCCTTGGCTTCCTCCGGCAGCACCGGCGCAGCCAAGACTGCTGACGCAACCAACGTGGCTGACGCTTCTGCAGCGCAGGCAACCGCTACCGCAGCCTCCACCACCACCGTGACCGCTGGCGCTGACGCTACGCCGCTGCTGAACAACTGCGGCGTGACCGGCCTGCAGCGCCCGGCTGCACTGAACCTGGACTGCGAGGGTGGCAAGGAGCGCCTCGAGGACATCGTCTGGGACGAGTGGACCGCTAACGGCGCGTCCGGCACCGCTACCCGCGTCACTGTTGATCCGGATCGCGTTGTTGAGGGCGTCAGCGTAGTGCTGGGCGCTCCGCAGGATGTCGATGGTGAGGTTGTCTTCAGCACCATCAGCGTTGACGGCCAGTCGGTAAACCCGGAGTCGAACTACTAAACGCAAAGCGAAAGCCCCGCACCACTTCAGTTCACAATCTGAAGGTGCGGGGCTTTTGTCGTATCCCCGTTTTAGCTAGCGGTCATTAAAGATGGCCAGCAGGCGAAGGATCTCAGTGTAGAGCCACACCAGCGTCACAGCCAGGCCCAGGGCTGCGCCCCATGCTGCCTGCTCCGGTGCGCCGATGCGGACCAGCTTGTCCACCTGGTCAAAGTCCTGCAGGAATGCGAGTGCTGCGAGCACCACGCACACCAAACCGAACACGATTGACAGGGTGCCGCCGCCGCGCAGCGGGGACATGCCGGTGAACAGGAACAGCAACAGGTTGCCCAGCGCCAGGAAAAACACACCGAAAATGGCACCGGTCAGTAGCCGAGTGAAGCGTGGGGTCACACGGATGGCGCCGGTACGGTAGACAAACAGCATGCCGATGAACACGCCGATGGTGCCAATCACTGCCTGACCAATGAGCGAGCCCGCATCAGATCCGCCAACGCTGAAGGCTCCAGTGATCAGCAGGGAGAAGCCACCAAGGAACAGGCCTTCAAGAATGGCGTAGATCAAGGTCAGCGTCTTCGAGCCGTACTTGCGGCCAAAGGAGTGCACCATCACCACGATGAAGGCGCCAACACCGCCGACAGCAGTTGCGATCGTGCCGGCGGCGTCATTGCCACTGGCAAACAGACCGAAGGAAATCAGAGCGCCAAGCACGATCACGGCAAGCGTGATGCCGGTCTTGGTAATCACATCGTCCACGGTCATCGGGCGCTCAGACTGTGGCAGGGTCTGGATCCCCTGGTAGTCCTGGTAACCCTGATAGTCCTGGTAGCCCTGCGCCCCCTGGGCGCCCGGCAGGTTTTTCAGCACGGGGTTCGAGCTTTTCACGTAACCCTGTCCTTTCTTTTACATATCGCTTTCACGTGTCACTTCTCGTGCCACTTTTAGTGTCACTGTCAATAACGTCAGTTTCAATGTTTTAGTTCCCGTAGATTGTTATTTGTGTCGTGGTTTCGTGAGTTTGCGGAGCGGATGTTCCACGCCCCGCGCCTTGGTGGAGACGCAATCAGTGCGCACATTGCAGCACGCACTCAAGATTTCAGCTCAGATCTCAGCTCAGATCTCAGCCAAGCGCCTGAGCCGTTCACGTTTGCGTTTGATGAGCTAGAAGTTCGGGCGTACCTGGTGGAGGATCCTGTCCCCCACTACTTGTACGTCACGTTCGGGCTTTCACGGGTGCGTTCTTCCGTTCCCGTTGCGGGCACGCAGACGGAATTAACTATGCGCGTGCCGCACTCGGGTCCTGTTCCCTTTGCCTGGCCCGCGGAGCAGCTAGCAACAATGGTGGCTTCCGTGTGGCGTAGCGGCAATGACATCGCGCCGGGTCACCACTTCACCGCGAGGAACTTGCCAGGCGGGTTTCTCTTTATTACGGATCCGGTGTTGGGCCATATTGACCCGCCGACTGGCATCGTTCGTTTTACTCAGGCGCTGTGGGTGACTCCGGATGAGTTGGAGGCAGCGCTGTGTTGGGATGTCGCTGCGTTTGCCCAAGTACTCACGGAACACGTGCCTCTTGGGGTTGGTGATGGGGAAAGGGGAAGTGTGTTGGGCGTGGCGTCGATACGCAAGCTCGTAGAGGCTGCAACCTTGCGCGAGGGTTCCTCCCTTGGTGCGGTGGAGGCAAAGATTTTAGATGTGGATGCCACCGGCCGCATTGATCTTGATGTCAACGCTGCCAAGGCTTTGATCCGTGCGGCGCGCTACCGGCTCAGGTTTGGCCGCAGGTTTGCGCTGGTGCGTAACAACGTCTGGGTGCTGCTGGCCCCGGGTGCCATTTTTGAAGCAGATGAGACCCATATTCAGCTGGATGGCTCTCGGGATTTGGCGAATGAAATCATCGCTACAGTAGACCCGCTGCCGGGAACCTACCGGCTTAGCGCGGCGCTGGTAACGCTGCACGTTGTAGGCGACTTCTAGCAAGTGGGCAGCTCAATGTAACCTAACGTTTATGCGTCTTCGAGGTTTGCTCCAGGGTTTTGCTGCTTTCCTGTCTCTTGGTGCGGTCAGTTTAGGTGCCGCGCCGGTAGCGATCGCCCAGCCGGCCGGCAACGTTGTCGTCATCGGCGACTCGTATGCAGCCAACCCAGACAACCAGCGCCACTGGGCGGCGAAGATCCCCGGCGCAGATGGCTCCTCGTTTCTGGCTGATTACCCCTCAAACGGCGCGTGCCTGCAAAGCCCTGACAACTACCCTCGTCAGCTGGCTGCCCGCACGGGCCTGAATGTGGCGGACTGGTCGTGCGCTGGCCTGACGTCCTGGTCCAGTATCGGCATGGTGCAAAAAGCCATTGCGCGCGGAGACATCAACCCGCAGACCCGCAGCGTGGTGCTCGCTGTTGGTTTTAACAACCACTGGCCCAGCAACACGCGTGCCTCTGGCACCGGTTTTGATTTCGGGCGTATTGGGGACCGCTACGTTGCAGACATGCACACGGCGGCGGCGAAAATTCGTGAGGTCGCACCTCACACCAAAATCATCATTGCGGGCATGCTCGCCATGTCTGAGCCCAACGGTGCGCAGCGCTTTTGCCTGATCAACGTGGTTCCCAACGCGCCGCTGGGCATCCCGGTGCCGCTGCTGCAGCAGGTGGAAAACAACACTCGCAACTTCCAGGAGCGTGCGGCCCGTGAAATCGGTGCGACGTTTGTAGACATTAAGACGGCTTCCGCAAGCCACAACACCTGCGCAAAGGATAGTGAGCGTTGGGTTTCCGGCCTGGTAGATACCACCACTACCCACTACAACATGCCGTACCACCCTTCGCGTGCCGGCTCCGGGTTTGTTGCGCAGGAGCTGGCCAAGGTTGTGTAAATGAGGTTGCGTAAATGAGCACGTCTTACCTGCAGCGTTATGACCACATGTGTGACCACGCAGCCGCACAGGTGATCGCCAGGTACTCTACGAGCTTTTCGCTTTCCACACGCCTGCTAGCAGCGCCGATACGTCGGGATATTCGCAATTTGTACGCCATGGTGCGCATTGCGGATGAGATTGTGGATGGCACCGCACTCGCTGCAGCCGCCGACCCGGCTACAGCCCTCGACGCATATGAGGCGCAGATCCTTGCCGCACCACACATCCGCTTCCACACGGATCCGATTGTTCACGCTTACGCAAACACGGCGCGGCGCTGCAACTTCACCCGGGAGTACGTCGAGTCATTCTTCGCTTCCATGCGCAGGGACCTCACCCAGACTGTCTACACCGCCAGTGATGTAGATGCCTACGTCTACGGTTCCGCTGAGGTGATTGGTTTGCTGTGCTTGGAGGCTTTTCTTATCGACGCCGACGTCACCCCCTCCACCCGCTCCACCCTCGAATCTGGGGCTCGTGCGCTTGGCGCTGCCTTTCAGAAGGTGAACTTCCTGCGGGATTTCGGCGAGGACCGTGACCGGTTGGGGCGCGTGTACTACGAGCTGACGGCAGAGAAGAAAGACCAGATCGTGGCTGAGATCCGCGAAGAGCTCGCTCACGCTAACCGTGCGATCCCGCTGTTGCCGCGATCCGCACGCACCGCGGTTGCTGCCGCTTCCGGCCTATTTGAAGAGCTCACCGATATCGCTGATGCAACCCCGGTCGAGGAACTGGCCGCCACCCGCATCAGCGTGCCCACCACCCACAAGCTGCGCATTACCGCCAAGGCGCTTGCGCGAGGAGGTACACGGTAACCATGGCAGTGAAATCCCAGTCTGCGATCGTGATCGGCGCTGGCATCGCAGGGCTTGCCACTGCGGCACTCCTTGGCCGCGAGGGCTACCGTGTCACGGTTGTTGAAAAGCTGGACGCCGTCGGCGGGCGCGCTGGCGAGGAGACAGTAGAGGGTTTCCGTTTTGATACTGGCCCCAGCTGGTACCTCATGCCGGATGCTTTTGACCATTTCTTCTCCCTGTTTGGCAAGCGCACGGAAGACCTGCTTGACCTTGTGCCGCTCTCGCCTGCTTACCGGCTCTTTCCCGAACACCAATCCCCCATTGACGTGGAGTCTGGCCCGAAAGTCTTCGAGCTTTTTGAGTCCATCGAACCCGGCGCAGGCGACGCCTTGCGCTCCTACCTGGAGTCCGCGGGCATCGCCTACGACCTAGCCGTTGAACGCTTTTTGTATACGAATTTTGATTCGGTGCGCGGTTTCGTCGATAAGCAACTGCTCACTCGGGCCGGGGACCTGGCGAAGTTTCTAACTGTGCCGCTGGAGCGGTTTGTGGCGCACCGTTTCCAGGACACTCGCCTGCGGCAAATGCTGACCTATCCTGCGGTATTTTTGTCCTCGCATCCGGCGCGCACGCCGTCGCTGTATCACTTGATGAGCCACACCGATTTGGTGCAGGGCGTGCAGTATTCGCAGGGCGGGTTTGCCGCGGTAGTTGACGCGTTGTACCAGCTCGCGGTGGAAAATGGCGTGCAGTTCCGCTTGGGCGAAGAGGTCGCGGCAATCACGTCCGAGGGCCGGCGTGCCACCGGTATCCAGCTGGTTGGCGGGGAGCCTCTGCGTGCAGATATCACCGTGTCCTGCGCGGATCTCCACCACACCGAAACCCGCCTGCTGCCGAAAGCAAAGCAGACCTACCGCGAGTCTTACTTCGCCCCGCGCGATCCGGGTCTTGGAACAGTACTTGTCATGCTTGGTGTCGAGGGTGAGCTTCCCCAGCTCGAGCACCATAACCTGCTGTTTAGCCAAGACTGGTCGCAGGATTTCAACGCCGTCTTTGACGCACCCGCACCGACCCGCCCGCTTGGCGCATCGCGCTCAATTTACGTGTCCAAACCTTCCGCGACCGACCCTTCCACCGCACCGGCGGGTCACGAGAACCTCTTCGTACTCGTGCCGGTGGCTGCCAGCGAGACGCTTGGCCACGGAGATATGTACCGCGAGACTGCGTCCCCCGCAGTCGAGCTCATCGCCCAAGCGGCCATCGACCAGATTGCCCAGTGGTGCGAAATCCCGGACCTGCAGTCGCGCATTGTGGTCAAGCGCACCTTGGGCCCGTCTGACTTTGCGGAGCGCTACCACGCCTGGTCCGGCGGCTCTATCGGTCCTGCGCATACGCTGCGCCAATCCGCGTTTCTGCGGGGCTCGAACAAGTCGAAGAAGTTGGACAATCTTTTCTACGCCGGCGCCACCACGGTGCCTGGTGTGGGCGTGCCGATGTGCCTGATCTCGGCGGAGAATGTGCGCTCGCGCCTGCGCTAGCGCGGCTTTGGTGCCCCCAGTCGGACTCGAACCGACACTTGGCGGATTTTAAGTCCGCTGCCTCTGCCAATTGGGCTATAGGGGCTTTTGCTTCTCGACGATAATACGACCCCTCCCCCAACCCCACACACAAGGGGTACGTTTTTCGCTTTTTCGTGTGTGAGGTCGGGCTAGCCCTTAACGCTTATCCCTTAAAGGAGAACACGCCGGAGGCATCGGGAGCGTCAAACATGTCGCTAAGAAAGTGTGAGACCCACTGCAGCAGCTCGGTGTCGCGTAGCGAGGGACTGTTAATAGCCTTCGACTCGCGCGGCATCGGCACCTGGACCGTTTTCGCCGCAGCACGGTACGTCGCACCCGGGTACAGGCGCTTCAGGCGCACCTGCTTGGAGTCCGGCAGCTCAACCGGGTGGAACTTCAAGCGGTTGCCCTGGCTCAAGATGTCCGAGACCCCAACGCTGCGTGCCTGGTCACGCAGGCGAGCGACCTCCATGAGAAACTCCACCTCCGTAGGCAGAGGCCCGAATCGGTCCACCATTTCGTCGGCAACCTGGCGAAGCGCTTCTTCACCGCGAGCTTCCGCAAGTTTGCGATAGGCCTCCAGGCGCAGGCGTTCGGAGTTGATGTAGGTCTCCGGAATGTGGGCGTCCACTGGCAGGTCCACCCGGATCTCCTTCGGCGCCTGGTCGGTGGCATCCACAACCTCGCCCTTCATCAGGGCCTTGAACGTCTCCACAGCCTCACCCACCAGGCGGACGTACATGTCAAAGCCAACGCCCGCGATGTGGCCGGACTGCTCAGAGCCCAACACGTTTCCGGCGCCGCGCATCTCCAAGTCCTTCTGCGCAACGGCAATGCCTGCGCCAAGGTCGTTATTCTGCGCGATCGTGGCCAGGCGGTCATAGGAGGTTTCCGTCAGCGTGATGTCCTTCGGGTACAGGAAATAGGCGTACGCCCGCTCACGCGAACGGCCAACGCGGCCACGCAGCTGGTGCAGCTGGGACAGGCCCATGTTCTGCGCGTTTTCCACAATCAGCGTGTTCGCGTTCGCAATGTCCAGGCCGGTTTCCACGATGGTGGTACATACCAACACGTCGTACTCGCGGTTCCAAAAACCCTGCACGGTTTGTTCCAGCAGCTGCTCAGACATCTGGCCGTGGGCGACTACCACTCGCGCCTCCGGAACCAGGTCGCGGATACGTCGGGCAGCTTTTTCAATGTCGGCAACTTTGTTGTGGATGAAGAACACCTGGCCGTCCCGCAGCAACTCGCGCCGGATCGCGGCCGCAACCTGCTTGTCCTCCTGCGGGCCAACGTACGTTAGCACCGGGTGGCGGTCTTCCGGTGGGGTGGTGATAGACGTCATCTCGCGGATACCGGTCAGCGACATCTCCAAGGTGCGCGGGATCGGCGTTGCCGTCATGGTCAGCACATCCACGTGAGATTTCAGCGCCTTGATGTGCTCCTTGTGCTCCACACCGAAACGCTGCTCCTCATCCACCACGATCAGGCCTAGGTTTTTCCACTGCATACCAGTGGACAACAGGCGGTGGGTGCCAATGACAACGTCCACCGAACCGTCTGCAAGACCGGCGAGGATCTTCTTCGCATCGCCCGCGGAGGTAAAACGAGAAAGCTCACGAACGGTCACGCCGAAGCCGTCCATACGCTGGCTGAACGTGGAGTAATGCTGCTGGGCTAGCAGGGTGGTTGGCACCAGTACCGCTACTTGTTTGCCGTCCTGGACCGCTTTGAACGCGGCGCGCACGGCAACCTCGGTCTTGCCAAAGCCCACGTCACCCACAATGACGCGGTCCATCGGCACCGGCTGCTCCATGTCGTGCTTCACGGCCTCAATCGCGGCGAGCTGGTCTTCCGTCTCCACAAACGGGAAGGCGTCTTCCATCTCGTTTTGCCACGGCGTATCCGGCGCAAACGCGTGGCCCGGCGCGGCCTGGCGCTTGGCGTAGAGCTCAATAAGCTCGCCGGCGATCTCGCGCACCGCGGCGCGCGCCTTGCGCTTGGTGGACTTCCAGTCGGAGCCACCCATTTTGCTTAAGCTCGGCTTCTCCCCGCCCGTGTACTTACTCAGTAGGTCCAGCGATTCCATGGGCACCCAGAGCTGGTCCGCGGGCTGGCCACGCTTGGCGGCCTGGTACTCCAGCACGATGTACTCGCGGCGCGAATCTGCCACGGTGCGCTCCGCCATCTTGAGGAATCGGCCAATGCCGTGGGTTTCGTGCACCACGTAGTCGCCGGGTTTGAGTGCCAGCGGGTCCACACGGTTACGGCGCTTCGGTGCACGACGCTTCGCCCCCGCAATATCACCCACGCGGTTGCCGGTGACATCGGTTTCCGTCACCACAACCAGGTTCGGCCCACTGAACACCAGTCCGCCGTGGGAAAGCGCCTGGTACAGCGTGGCAGCACCTTCGACCGGCTCCAGGCCAGGTGTCGCAATGCGCGCGGAGATGCCGTGCTCACGCAGGCGCTCCGCCATGCGCTCCACGGTGCCCTTCGCAGGCGCCACGAACGCCACCTTGCCGTGGTTTTCCACCACGTGCAGCTTCAGCGTTGCGTACAGTTGCTCGATTGCCTTCGGGTCTCCCTTCGGTGCGGGTGCAGCGTCAAACTCCAGCGGCAGCGTGGCCGTATCGTCCGCACTGAACATGCCTGGCGGGGCGAACGTCCACCAGGCGTTGCCAGCCTTGCGCGCGGAGATCTCCAGCGACTCGAAGGAGCGGTACGACGATGCCTCTAAGTCAACGCCTTCCACAGCAACCGGCCCCTCTGCCCCCATGGCGGCGGCCTCCCACCCTGCCTCCAGGAACTCGCGGTCCGTTGCCTCCAGGTCCGCGATGCGGGTGCGGACCTTCTCCGGGCTGGTCACCAAGACAATGCCGCCCTCAAACAGCTCCGGCATCACCTGCCACGGCTGCGAAGTCAGCGCAGGCATCAGCGCCTCCTCACCCGCAGCGTGTACTCCCTCAGCCACGCGGCTAAGCAGGGACGACAAGGTCGGATTCGACGGGAAGCGGCGGGCGAGGGTGTCGGCTGAGGCTTTCACGTCAGCGTCGATAAGCAACTGGCGCGCGGGGAACAAACTGACTTGCGGTAGTTCTTCAATGGTGCGCTGGTCCGCAACCGCGAAGCTGCGGATGTCCGTAACCTCGTCTCCCCAAAACTCAATACGCACCGGGTTTAACGCCGTGGTGGGAAACACATCCAGGATGCCGCCTCGCACCGCGAACTCGCCGCGGGTGGCAACCATGTCCACGTGCGAGTAGCCGAAGTACTCAACGCGACGCACAAGATCATCGAACTCACACTCCGCATCCACCGCGACCTCAATCGGTGCAACGGCAGGCAGCACCGGCTGGCACACCGCACGTGCGGCAGCAACCACCACCCGCGGTTTCTCCCACAACACCTTCGCGCGCCTGCCCACCACATCCGCGGCAGGCGACAAACGCTCATGCGGCAGGGTCTCCAGCGCCGGGTAGTGAGCAACCTTGTGCTCACCAACCAGCGCCTTCAGCTCCGCGGCAAGGTCCTCGGCCTCGTGACCCGTGGCGGTAACTACCAGCACCGGCACCTGCCTAGCCAACGCGCCAGCAACCCACGCACGTGCCTGATCAATCGCAGTGATGTGCAAGGATTCATCCCCCACGCGCGCGGCAACCCCTTTGAGTTTCGGGTCAGTCAACGCTGCCGTGAGAAGCCCACCAAGTGCGGCGGGTGTGCTCGATGTCATGTTCTACGCTTCCTCTTCTCCATACACACGCGGCTGTGCTTCCATCCCCCGCAACCCGTTCCAACACAAATTGGAAATGTGCGCCGCAACCGTGTGCTTATCCGGCTTGCGCTCATCCAACCACCACAGCGCGGAGTTGGAAACGGTGCCAACAAGGGCCTGACCGTACAGGCCAGCCATCGCAGAGTCGAGCCCGCGGTGCTTAAACGCCTCCCCCAGCAGGTAACTCACCTGTGCGGTCACACGGTTAAGAATGGTGGAATAGGTCCGCCCTTCCCCCGGCAACTGGCCGTGCGCCAGGATGACAAAACCATCCGTCTCATCCTCCACGTAGGTCAGCAGCGCCAACACGCCGCGCTCAATGCGCTCGCGCCACCTTCCGGACTGGATGGAAGACGTAATTGCCTCCTCCAGACGCGCCATTTCTAAGCGCACAACCTCCTGGTAGAGGCCCACTTTACTGCCAAAGTGTTCATACACCACTGGCTTGGACACACCCGCTCGTGCGGCGATCTCTTCCATGGAGATGCCGTCGAAGCCGCGCTCGGCGAATGCCTGGCGCCCAACACCGATCAATTGCTCCCTGCGCTGGGGTGCAGTCATTCGCGTTCGAGCCATGTTTCCTAGCTTAGAGGGTTACCCCCCACCACCCCGTCTTTGGCGGCGGCCGCACGTGGTCTACAATCAGCGGTGCTATTCCCCATGGTGTAATTGGCAACACTACGGTTTTTGGTACCGTCATTCTAGGTTCGAGTCCTGGTGGGGAAGCTTTTCATTTCTGCACCTTTTCATTTCTGCACTAGGACTACTATCCGCAGTATGAACAACCAGCCTCGCACGGAAGAGCACACGGAAGAGCGCAACGCCCGTCGTTTCATTTGGTCCAACGGCCTGCAAAACATTGGGGATCAGATTGTTGCGCCGAAAACGGTCCTTCCCTGGTTGTTTTCCGCGGCAGGTGTTCCGCACGTGTTCACCTCGCTGCTCGTACCGGTGCGCGAGTCCCTGTCGATGTTGCCGCAGGCATTTTTGAGCCCGTGGGTAACCTCACAGCGCTCGCGCAAACGAGTATGGCTGCTCGGCTCCTGGGGTCAGTTTGCGGCAGCCATGGGCATTGCGATCAGTGCCTTGCTTTTCGACGCCACGTTGCTCGGCCTTTTCACCATCATCCTGCTTGCCGTCCACGCGACGTTCCGCTCGTTGTGCTCGATTGCTGGCAAAGACGTCCAAGGAAGAACGATTTCCAAGGGCAAGCGTGGTGAGATCACGGGGCGTGCAACCGCCCTTGCCGGCGCGTTTACGCTGGCGGTTGGCGTGGGGCTCATGTTCGTTGACGTGTCGTTGCACGTGTTGCTGTTTGCAGGCGCGGTGACGTGGGCGTTGGCGTCTTTGGTGTTTCAAAGCATCGATGAGCCAGAGCCGGAGGACTCCAAGAAAGACACGGCGAGTTTTCGCGATATTTTAGGGCTGGTCAAGGAAAACAAAGACCTCCAGCGCTTCCTGGTGGTGCGTTCCCTGATGCTGGTCACGGCACTGTCTACGCCTTTTATTGTCGTGTTGGCCAGCCAGGCGGGTGCAGACCTTAGGGGACTTGGCGCATTTGTCATCGCCTCAGGCGGCGCAAGCCTGCTTGGTGGTCGCATCTCGGGCCTGTGGTCGGACCGCTCCTCCAAGCTGACTATGGCGTGGGGTGCAGGCGTCGCGTCTGTTGTGCTGGTGCTGCTGGTGTTGAGTGCTTCAACGCTTCCAGACGGCGTAAATGCGTGGGTAATGCCGCTCGGGTTCTTCCTGGTCAACCTGGCACACACCTCGGTGCGCGTCAGCCGCAAGACATACCTGGTGGACATGGCGGAGGGGGATACCCGCACGCTGATCACCGGTGCTTCCAACACGGTGATGGGCATCGTGCTCCTGGCCGTCGGTGCACTGTCTTCCGCGATCTCGCTTCTGGGCCCACAGGCGGCACTGATCTTCCTGGCAGTAGTTGGTGTTGCCGGCGTTGTTGGCGCATCCCGGTTGAAGGATGTTTCTAAGCGTTAAACTGTGCGGCATGGATTCTAAGAAGCAACGTGCCGTAGTTGTCCTCGCAGCTGGCGCCGGAACCCGCATGAAGTCGGACCGGCAAAAGACGCTGCACGAAATCGGCGGGCGCAGCCTGTTGTCCCACTCCCTGCATGCTGCCGCTGGCGTGCACCCGAACTACCTCGTTGCCGTGGTTGGCCACCAGCGTGACCAGGTCTCCCCTGCCGTGGAAACCATTGCCCAGCAGATGGGCATTGAGGTCCGCCAGGCTGTCCAGGAGGAACAGCACGGCACCGGGCACGCAGTCCAGATTGGCCTGAGCGCCATTCCGGATTTCGACGGCACCGTGGTGGTTACCAACGGTGACGTTCCGTTGTTGACGGCGGAGACGATTGAGCGCCTCGTTGAAAAGCATGAGCACGAGCACGCTGCTGTGACGGTGCTCAGCCTGGAGTTTGACAACCCCACCGGTTACGGGCGCATCATCCGCGACGAGGCGGGCGAGGTCCAGCGCATCGTTGAGGAAAAAGACGCCACCGATGAGCAGCGCCGCGTCCGCGAGGTTAACTCCGGTGTGTTCGCCTTCGACGGTGCTGTGCTGCGTGAGGCGCTGACCCACCTGAACACGGACAACGCGCAGGGTGAGCTCTACATCACGGATGTGTTGAGCATTGCGCGTAACGACGGGCGGAAGGTCTCCGCCTTCATCGCCCCCGACGCACGCGAGCTTGCCGGTGTCAACGACCGTGTCCAGCTTGCCACCGCTGGTAAAGAACTCAACCGTCGCTTAGTAGAGCGCGCGATGCGTGCCGGCGCCACCGTGATCGACCCGGACACCACCTGGATTGGTGTGGAGGTAGAGATCGGCCGCGACGTGATCATCCACCCGAATACGCAGCTGTGGGGATCCACTGTGGTCGGGGACCGCGCCGAAATCGGCCCTGACACCACCCTGACCGACATGGAGGTCGGCGCAGGCGCGAAGGTCGTTCGCACCCAGGGTGAGCTCGGCGTGATTGGTGAGGAAGCCACCGTCGGCCCATTTACCTACATCCGCCCCGGCACAGAGCTTGGCGCACGCGGCAAGCTCGGCGGCTTCGTGGAATCCAAGAACGCCAAGATCGGCGAGGGCTCCAAGGTCCCGCACCTGACCTACATCGGGGACGCTACCGTGGGCAAGCACACCAACATCGGCGCAAGCTCCGTGTTTGCGAACTACGACGGGGTAAACAAGCACCACACCACCATCGGGGATTACTGCCGCACCGGCTCGGACACCATGTTTGTCGCACCATTGACCATTGGTGATGGAGCGTATACCGGCGCGGGTACAGTGGTCACTGAAGATGTGCCAGCAGGTGCGCTGGCCATCAAGGAAGGCCGCCAGCGCAACATCGAAGGCTGGGTGGAAAAGCGCCGCCCGGGCACCGATGCAGCTGAGGCTGCAAAGCGAGCACGCGAAGCGTCTACGGAAGGGCGATAACTTACATGACTGGATACTCGACGGAAAGCCACAAGGACCTCAAGCTGTTCACCGGCCGGGCCCACCCGGAACTTGCTGAAGCTGTGGCCAAGGAGCTGGGGATTGATCTTGTCCCCACCACCGCCCGTGACTTTGCAAACGGTGAAATCTTCATCCGTTTCGAGGAGTCTGTCCGCGGCTCTGACTGCTTTGTTATGCAGTCCCACGCACAGCCGCTGAACAAGTGGCTGATGGAGCAGCTGATCATGATTGACGCGCTGAAGCGTGGCTCCGCAAAGCGCATTACCGCGATCCTGCCGTTCTACCCGTATGCTCGCCAGGACAAGAAGCACCGCGGCCGTGAGCCGATTTCCGCCCGCCTGGTGGCAGACCTGCTGTCCGCAGCTGGCGCTGATCGCATCGTATCTGTGGACCTGCACACGGATCAGATCCAGGGCTTCTTTGACGGCCCGGTGGACCACATGCACGCCCAGCCGATCCTGGTGGACTACATCAAGTCCAAGTACTCGCTGGACAACCTTGTCGTGGTCTCCCCGGACGCAGGCCGCGTGAAGTCCGCTGAGAAGTGGGCCAACATGCTGGGCGATGCGCCGATGGCCTTCGTACACAAGACCCGCGACATTGACGCCGCGAACAAGGTTGTCTCCAACCGCGTCGTCGGTGAGGTTGAGGGCAAGGACTGCATCCTTATGGATGACATGATTGACACCGGCGGCACCATCGCCGGCGCTGTAGGCGTGCTGAAGGAAGCAGGCGCTAAGTCTGTGGTGATTGCATGTACCCACGGCGTGTTCTCCGACCCGGCTCGTGAGCGTCTGAGCGATTGCGGTGCCGAAGAGGTCATCACCACCGATACCCTGCCGCAAAACACCGAGGGCTGGAAGAACCTCACGGTGCTGTCGATCGCTCCACTTCTGGCAAAGACCATTCATGAAATCTTTGAGAATGGTTCTGTTACCACTTTGTTTGAGGGCCAAGCCTAAGCCCTAGGGCGCTCGAAGGGTGGTCAAGGGTGCTCGCTACAGTGAGCCCATGACCACTCTCGAAGAAACAGGGTTGCAACGGCGGGTGAAATCCCGCCAGTTGCAGATGATCGCCTTCGGCTCAGCAATTGGCACGGGCCTTTTCCTTGGCTCCGCCGACTCCATTCAATATGCGGGTCCGGCGGTGCTTGTGTCTTTTGCCATCGTTGGCGTCATCGTGTTCTTTCTCATGCGCATGCTGGGAGAGATGGCGGTAGAGCACCCGACCTCTGGTTCTTTCGCAGCGTATTCGCGTGAGTACATCGGCCGCTGGGCAGGGTTTATCACCGGCTGGAACTGGTGGTTTACCACCATCGTGGTGGGCATGTTGGAAATGACCGCCCTGGGTACCTTCTTGGATTTTTGGTTCCCGGGCTTCCCCCACTGGATTACCGCGCTGGTGTCCCTGATTGTTGTTTTAGGCCTGAACCTGCTCCGTGTAAGCGTGTTCGCTGAGACCGAGTACTGGCTTTCCCTGGCTAAGGTCACGGCTCTTGTCCTGATGATTATCTTGGGGCTGCTGCTTGTGTTTGGCCTCGGTCCGGAGCCGGCAATTGGCACGCAGCACCTCACCGCGCACGGCGGTTTTATGCCAAATGGGATAAGCGGCGTGATGTTTGCTCTGGTGGCGGTGACGTTTACGTTTGGCGGCATCATGTCCATCGGTACCGCCGCGGGTGAGGCTGACGACCCGGACCACGCTATTCCCCGCGCTGTGCGCTCCGTGATTTGGCGCATCCTGGTGTTCTACATCGGCGGTATTGGCACTATTTTGCTGCTTGCCCCGTGGAATGAGCAGGAGTCCAATGAAAGCCCGTTCATCCGTGTGCTCACTGGCGTTGGATACGAAGGCGCGGCGACGTTGCTCAACGTGGTCATTGTTATCGCCGTCGCCTCCGTGCTCAACACCATGACCTATTCCGGCGCACGCACCCTGCGCGATCTGGCGCGAAGCGGCCAGGCCCCGGCTGCGCTTGCAAAAACCAGTGAAAAGGGGCTGCCCATCAACGCTTTGCTGTTCAACGGCGCGTTGATGGGCGTGGTGGTCATCTTGAACTACTTCTTCGAAGGCAAAATCTTTGCAGTGCTGTTGGCCATCATCGTGGGCACGGAGCTGATCACCTGGGCCGGTATCTGCGTGTCGCACCTGAACTTTCGTAAACGCATGGACGCAGCCGGCAAGGAGTCGCACTTCAAGGCGCCGCTGTACCCGGTTTCCAACTGGATCTGCATCGTATTCTTTATTGCGGTACTGGCAATGATGGCGTACCTGCCGGAGTACCGTATGGGCCTGTTCACGCTTGTGGCGTGGATTTTGACACTAACCATCATTGGCAATGTGAGAAAGAGGTGGGTCAAGTGATCCGCAAAGATCTTGAACAAGTAGCCGCCTATGTACCCGGCGCCCGCAATGACAAGGCAGTAAAACTGTCCTCCAATGAGATTGCAGAGGGCCCGCTACCCAGCGCTCATGAGGCAATGGTGGCGTCATTGTCACAGATCAACCGCTACCCGGATATGGGCGCAGTGGACATCCGTGCGGCTATTGGCGCGCACTTGGCTCTTCCAGCTGAACAGATTGCGGTTGGTACCGGTTCGTCTGCCTTGTGCCAGCAGTTGGTCTACATCACGGCCCAGCCTGGGGATGAAGTGGTCTTTCCCTGGCGCAGCTTCGAGGCCTACCCCATCTTTGTCAAGGTGGCTGGTGCAACACCGGTAACCGCGCCGTTGACTGAGGATTACCGGCTGGACCTTGATGCGCTGGCCGCCGCAGTAACTGAGCGCACGAAGCTGATCTTCGTCTGCAACCCGAACAACCCCACCTCAACCACCATTACCACCCAAGAGTTCACCGACTTTATGGCGAAGGTGCCGAAGGACGTTCTCGTGGCGTTGGATGAGGCCTACTTTGAGTACAACCAGGCTGCTGACACCCCGGTGGCTACCGAGGAGATCCTCAAGTACCCGAACCTGGTTGGGCTGCGTACGTTCTCCAAGGCCTACGGTCTAGCGGGCGCGCGCATTGGGTACGCGTTTGGCCCCGCCGAGATCATTGAGGCGCTGAACAAGGTGGCAGTGCCGTTTTCGGTGGGCATGGTCGCCCAAACGGGTGCGCTTGCTTCACTCGCTGCCGAAGATGAGCTGGCACGCCGCGTGGAAGAAACCGTTGCCCAGCGCGAGCGCGTCGTTGCTGCACTTGCGCCGTTTGGCACGCCGGAATCACAGAGCAACTTTGTCTGGATCCCGGCGGCTCAGCTTGGCAGCGATCCCCGCGACGTTGCCACACGCCTCGCCGAAGCCGGCGTGCTGGTGCGCCCGTTTGATGACGGTATCCGCGTCACCGTGACTAACGCAGAGGAGACGGATGCGTTTCTTCGTGCGTGGGACGCCACTGTGACTTCACCTGTGAATCCCACTGTGGCTTCACCTGGCCAGAACCCTTCAGCTGCTCAATAGTGCTGATGCCCATCAGCGCCATTGAGGTGCGCATCTCCTGCTCAAGGATCTCAATGACGCGGGTCACGCCTTCCTCACCACCGGCCATCAGCCCGTAGAGGTAGGCGCGACCAATGAGTACGAAGTCTGCACCGAGGGCAAGGGCTGCGATGATGTCGCTGCCGTAGAGAATGCCGGAGTCCAGGATGATCTCTACGTCTGGGCCAACCGCTTCTCGGATGCCCGGCAGGGCTTGGATAGATAGCGGTGCTTTATCCAGCTGGCGGCCACCGTGGTTGGATACCACCAGGCCGTCTGCGCCGGCGTCGATCATGCGTAGCGCGTCCTCGGGCGTGAGCACACCCTTGACAAAGAGCTTGCCCGGCCAGACGGAGCGGATCCACTCTAGGTCTTCCATGGACAGGTCAGGATCAAACATGTTGTTGATCAAAGACGGCAGGTCTGTCGCCGAATCGCTCAGCGACGCGAACTTCAGCGAGTCCGTGGTCAGGAAGTTAAACCACCATTCCGGGCGGTAGGAGGCGTCCAGCACCGTTTTCAGCGTGAGCTTTGGCGGGATGGTCATGCCGTTGCGCGCATCACGAAGACGCTGACCGGTCACCGGGGTGTCCACCGTGACCAGCAGGGTATCGAAGCCGTTGTCCCACGCACGCTTGACCAAGTCCAGGGACGCTTCCTTGTCTTTCCACAGGTAAAGCTGGAACCAGCGGCGGCCCTCCTGCGATACCTCGGCAACCTCTTCAAGGGAACGGGTGCCCATGGTGGACAGGGAGAACGGGATCCCGGCGCGGCGAGCCGCTGCCGCTCCCCCGTTTTCGCCCTCGGAGTGCATGAAGCGGGTGAACCCGGTTGGGGCGATGCCGAAAGGCAGGCTCGTCTTCTTACCGGCAATGGTGGTGGACAGGTCGATGTCTGGTGTTGGGGCTAGCACGCGTGGGGTTAGTTCGACGGAGTCGAAGGCTTCGCGTGAGCGTCGATAGGTAAATTCGCTCGCGGCGGCACCATCGACATAGTCAAATGCCGGCGTGGGGGTCCTGCGCTTTGCAATCTTTCGCAGATCAGGGATGTCGGCCGCCTTGGACAAGCGCGCATCCCTGCGGTTCAAGCTGGGCAGGGGGAAGTTCAGCAGACTGAACAGTTCTTTTGGATCCGGCAGCTGGCGCTCAAGGCGAGCCATGGAAAACACACGCTCCTTAGAGAAAAACTATTTCAAACATGTTTCAAACATGAAAAATTCTACAAGGGCGGTTTTGGGAAATTCGTTCCACCCTATGGGAACTTCTGAGGCAAGGCTCCATTTGGCTGGGCGGGGGTGACTTGTTAGGATGTGACGGTCTCGGCGAGGGCTGTCATGGCCGTTATCGACGCGATAGTAGAGCAGACGTTCCTGCGATCACTCGACGAGCACACCCGTCCATAGTGGTCGCAGATTTTTTATGTCCTCGCGGCCCGAATACCAAAGTTTAAAGGAGCATACCGATGGCTATTACCCCTACGGTTGTGAAGGCTGAGAAGCGCGAAGAGTTTGGCAAGGGTTCCGCCCGCCGCCTGCGTCGCGACGGCAAGATCCCGGGCGTCCTCTACGAAAAGGGCATCGAAAACGTCCACTTCGCGGTTGACCGCATCGAGATGACCGCAGTTGTGCGTAACGAGGGCGTCAACGCCATTGTTGAGCTGGAGATCGACGGCGAGAAGCTGCTGGCCATGGTGAAGCACGTGGACCAGAACGTCCTGACCCTGGAGATCGACCACATCGACCTGTTCGGCATTAAGCGCGGCGAGAAGGTTACCGTCGAGGTTCCGGTTGTTCTTGAGGGCGAGGCTGCCCCGGGTGCTGTTGTGCTCCAGGAGGCGGACGTGATCGAGATCGAGATCGACGCTCTGTCCATCCCGGACGAGCTCACCGTGTCCATCGAGGGCAAGGAGATCGGCGACACCCTGCACGCTTCCGACGTGAAGCTGCCGGAGGGCGCAGAGCTCATCTCCGACCCGGAGACCCTGGTTGTCAACGTCACCTTCGAGCAGGTTGATGAGGAGCTCGAGGCTGAGGCTGAGGCTGCTGAGGAAGGCGGCGCTGATGCTGGTGCTGAGGCTGCTGAGGAGACCGAGTCTGAGTAAGCCCTCTAAGATGGTCGCGTGACCATCTTGATTGTTGGCCTGGGAAACCCTGGTCCGCAGTATGCATCCACACGCCACAACGCTGGCGTGATGGTGATTGATGAGCTGCTGACCAGGGTTTTACCTATGCCTGCGCAGCTTTCTGCACATAAGAAAACCAACACGGAGATCGCGGAGTTGGCCGCCGGCCGCCTGGTTGCGAATGACCAGGTGGTGTTGGCCCGCACGCGCAGTTTCATGAACGTGTCTGGCGGGCCGGTCAAGGCGTTGATGGATTACTTCCGCGTGCAGCCGAAGGATCTCTACGTGGTCTATGACGAGCTGGATCTTGATTTGGGTGAGGTCAAGCTGCGAGTCGGCGGCGGCGACCACGGCCATAATGGCTTGAAGTCCGTGACCAAGGCCGTGGGGAACACGTATAACAAGCTGGCAGTGGGTATTGGCCGTCCCCCGGGGCGTATGGCGCCTGCGGATTATGTGCTGAAGCCGTTTGCCGCCAAGGAGCAGATAGAAATCACAATTGCTGCCGCAAACGCCGCCGATGAGGTGCTTCGCCAGCTAGGGTAGCCCCATGAGATTGGCTACACTTCGCGCTGAAACTGGCACTTCGGCAGCCCGCATTGTCTCCGATTCGGAGGTGGTACTCCTGCCGTTTGAGGACGTTGGCGCGCTGCTCGCCCAGGAGAACTGGCAAGAGCTTTCGCTTGTCGACGCTGCGCCGACGCCCTTTACCCCCACCGACCTGGCACCCGTGATCCCGCGTCCGGGCAAGATCATTTGCGTCGGCCTGAACTATGCCAAGCACATCGAGGAGATGGGGCATGAGCGCCCGGACGTGCCCACCTTGTTTATCAAGTTCCCAGAGGCGCTGATCGGCCCGTATGACGATGTTGAGGTGCCGAAGTTTAACGCGGAGTCCTTGGATTTTGAGGGCGAGCTCGCCGTGATCGTGGGCAAACATGCGCGCCACGTGAAAGACGGGGATGCCTACATTGCGGGCTACTCCGTGATTAATGATTACACGCAGCGCACCTACCAAAAGCGCACCCAGCAGTGGCACCAGGGCAAGTCTCTAGAGAAGACCGCCGGTTTTGGCCCGTGGTTGGATACTCAGTGGCGCCCGGGGCCTGCCATCACCACCACGCTGGATGGCGAGCAGATGCAGCACTCCCCCACCGATGACCTGGTGTTTTCTCCGGCGAAGCTTGTAGAGTTCATTTCGCATATCTACCCGCTTGCCCCAGGAGATGTGATCGCTACCGGCACCCCGGACGGCGTGGGTCACGCACGCAACCCGAAGCGCTACATCCAAAACGGCGAGACGGTGCGCGTGGAGATCGAGGGCCTCGGCGCTATTGAAAACACCACGCGCGTGTACTAATCGTGTACTAATCGTGTACTAATTCGGCGTTAACGCCTGCTCGATCTCGCGTGCGGGTGCGGCCATGAGCTTGCCACGGTCTGCGCCGACCAAGCAGTAGTCATTACCGCTGGTCATCGGGCGCAGGTAAGGGTACGTCGGCGGCAGGTTCGGGTTGGCGCGAGTGAATTCGGTTTCCACCCCGCTGGCCCAGCGCCCGGAGAAGGCGCGTGAGGTAACCGCAGGCGCATCACTTTGCAGCAGTTCGCGGTTGCGGGCACTCGTCCCGGCTTCATCTGCAAGAAGAAACGCGGTACCACAGGCGACTGGGACGTCGAACCTATCTTGCACCCTGGCAACGTCTTCGGCCGACCTGATGCCGCCGGCGGCGATCACGGGACCTGTGGCAAACACAAGCAGCTCCTCCAGCGGGCGTTGATCCGGGTCGTCGTGCTGGTTCCACGTGCCGCGGTGCCCGCCAGCAAGCGGGCCTTGGACGATCATGCCGTCCACTCCCCTGCGCTTTGCTTCTGAGATCTCTTCCGGGCTGGTCACGGTTGCCCACGCCTCAGCGCCAACGGCGTGCAGCTGAGCAATCTCCTCCTCACTGAAGCAGCCGAACGTAGACGAGACCACTGCGGGCGCCGCCTCAAGCACTAGGGCGAACTTCTCTGCGTATTCAGTGGCGTAGTCAGAGGTGACTTCGGGAATGGGTTGGTTGAGGTGGGTGGCGGTGGCGTGGACGTCGGCAAGCAAAGGCTCCGGCTGCGGCACAAAGAGGTTCGCACCAAAAGGCGGTGTGCATGCGGCGAGCCACTCGCGGGCCTGTGCGACCGTACACGTGCCAAGCGGGATGAAGCCGAAGCTCACTGCGTTGACCAGCGCGGGTGTGGACGGCCCGCCTGCCATGGGTGCTGCGATCACTCGGGGAAAGTCCATGCGTACATTATGGGGTGTGTTTGGATTTTTCAGACGGAAACGCACCCCGAAGTCCCCGAAAGCCCCGAAGCCCCAGCAAGCCGAGTGGCTGGTGGTTGGTCTTGGCAACCCCGGGGAGAAGTATGCGACGACAAGGCATAACGTGGGTTTCATGGTGGTCGATGCGCTGCCGGACATTGACCGCGCCGCGGTGATCAAGCCGCAGACGTTTATGAACCTCTCCGGTGAGGCGGTTGCTCCCCTTGCGAAGAAGCTGGGTGTGCCGGCGGAGCGGATCATTGTGGTTCATGATGAGCTGGACCTGCCTGTGGGCAAAGTGCGCGTGAAACGCGGCGGCAACGAGAATGGCCACAACGGTCTAAAATCGCTCACCGAGCACCTTGGCACGCGCGACTACCTGCGGGTTCGCGTGGGCATTGCACGCCCGCCAGCTGGGGTTTCGGTGCCGGACTGGGTGCTTTCGCCTATTAGCGCTGACGTGAGCGACCAAATCGAACTTGCCGCCAAAGCCGTCCAGTTGATTATCAGCGAAGGCCTAGAAAAAGCCCAGAATGTGATCCACGCAACTAAGTAGACTGTGGGGCATGAGCTACCACGCCATGACCAACAGCACATTCCCACCCGCCGACGGCATTTATGAAGCCGAAGATGAAACCACCAGCCAGATTTCCCTCCTGCTCTGCCACGGTTGGAGCCCCGATGTCATCAGCTCCTGGTTGGAGGACGAGATGGAGTCCGACCCAGCGCCGCTGATTGATGAAGTCAGCGAAGAATACGCGCGCCTTGTGCCCGAGGCCTCCGAGGACGCCAAGCGCATCGAAGCCCTGCACGAGGCGCTGGCGAAGCGCAACCTCTCGTTCTCATTTGATGAGGGCTATGACAAGGGCGATGCCGTCGAAGATGGCGGCGAGCGGGCCGAAAAAGCCGGCCACCGAGGCTATACCTACTGCACCCAGCAGGACGTGGACCGTGTCATCCACACAGGGGATCTCCTCTTCGGCTTTGGGGATTACGAAAATCCGAGCCTTGAAACAGATGCCGAAGTTGCCGCCCTGGTTGTTGAAGAGCTCAAAGAGGTCGGCTTTTCCCCTGCGTGGGACGGCAACGCAAATAGGCGTATCGCCTGCTCAGACGTTGTGTTTGAGGTGCCGCTGGCCGACTAGGCCTGACTGGCCCTGGCTAGCTCAGCTGCTGCTCAATATCGCCCAGCACCGTTTCCAAAGACTCGACTTTCACGTCGCGCGGCGCGAATGCGCCGTCCTTGACGTCGTCGAAGATGGACAGTGCGACCTGGTTGCGGATGTCAAACATGGAGAAGTTGGCCACGATCACGCGCCAGTGCTCCACCGCACGGATCGCACTGTCCGCGCCGTAGCCCACGAACGCCACCGGCTTGCCTCGCCATTCAGCGCCGAGTGAGTCGACGGCGTTTTTCATCGTGCCGGGCACCGAGTGGTTGTACTCCGGGGTGACAAAGATGTAGCCGTCGCAGGCATCCACGGCCTCCGACCAGCGGGTTACCGCTGGATCCTCGTATTGCTTGTTTGCTGCCCCCGGCGGCATGGTGGCTACCAGGTGCGGCACGTCGAACTCGCGCAGGTCCAGCAATGTGTACTCAAAACCTTCGCGGTCTTGTGCCTTTTCCATCACCCAATTGGCTACTACTTCACCGAAGCGGCCTTCGCGGACGGAACCGAGAAAAACACCAATAGTTTTCTTTTCACTCATACCAACTACTGTATTTAATTTATGAGCACTGTCGCCGAAGCCAAACGCCGCCGCACGTTCGCCGTCATCGCCCACCCCGATGCCGGTAAGTCCACGTTGACGGAGGCGTTGGCGCTGCACGCACACGTAATTTCGGAGGCTGGTGCGGTGCATGGCAAGGGCAACCGCAAGTCCACGGTCTCTGACTGGATGGATATGGAAAAAGAGCGCGGTATTTCCGTTGCGTCTTCTGCCCTGCAGTTTGAGTATGCACCGGACGGTCACGAGGGCGAACCCTACGTGATCAACCTGGTGGATACTCCTGGTCACGCGGACTTTTCCGAGGACACCTACCGTGTGCTTTCCGCGGTTGACGCGGCTGTCATGCTTATCGACGCCGCAAAGGGCCTCGAGCCCCAAACCTTGAAACTCTTCCGCGTGTGCAAGGCCCGCGGTTTGCCCATTGTCACGGTGATTAACAAGTGGGACCGCGTGGGACGTGAGCCGCTGGAGCTGGTGGATGAGATTGTCACCGAGATTGATCTGCAGCCGACCCCGCTGTACTGGCCAGTTGGTGAAGCTGGCGACTTCCGCGGTCTTGCGCACGTTTCCGCTGATGGCGAGGTGGACGGTTATGTGCACTTCATCCGCACCGCCGGCGGTTCCACCATCGCACCCGAGGAGCACTACTCTCCCGACGAGGCTGCGGCGAAGGAGGGGGATGCCTGGGAGACCGCACTTGAAGAGGCGGAGCTTTTGCTTGCCGACGGCGCCGTGCACGACCAGCAACTCTTCGAACAGTGCATCACGTCCCCGATCATTTTCGCCTCTGCGATGCTGAACTTTGGCGTGCACCAGATCCTGGACACGCTGTGTGCGATCGCGCCAGCGCCCGTTGGCAAAGAAGATCGTGAGCTGAACGATGAGTTCTCCGGCGTGGTGTTCAAGGTGCAGGCTGGTATGGACCGCAACCACCGTGACACGTTGGCGTTTATGCGCGTGGTTACTGGTGAGTTTGATCGCGGCATGCAGGTCACGCACGCCCAGTCCGGCAGGACGTTTTCCACGAAGTACGCGCTGACGGTGTTCGGCCGTTCCCGTGACACGGTGGAAACCGCCTTCCCCGGTGACATCATCGGCCTGGTCAACGCGGGTTCCCTTGCGCCTGGCGACACGATCTTTGCCGGCAAGAAGGTCCAGTTCCCGCCAATGCCGCAGTTCGCGCCGGAGTACTTCCGCACGCTGCGTGCGAAGTTCCTTGGCAAGTACAAGCAGTTCCGCAAGGGCTTGGATCAGCTGGATGCCGAGGGTGTTGTGCAGATCCTGCGCAACGACACTCGTGGTGACGCAGCTCCCGTCATGGCCGCGGTCGGCCCGATGCAGTTCGAAGTCATGCAGGCTCGCATGGAGTTGGAGTACAACGTGGAGACCATCACGGAGCCAATCCCCTACTCCGTTGCACGCCGCACCGACGCAGATTCCGCGCCCGAGTTGGGACGCCAGCGTGGCGTAGAGATCTTCACGCGTTCCGACGGCGAGCTCATCGCCCTGTTTGGCGACAAGTGGAAGCTTGCCTTCGTGGAGAAGGAGCACCCGGAGCTGACGATCGAGCCGCTTATTGCGGATTAATCGCTTCGGTTATTGCTTCAGTAACCGCCTCACCAATCGCTTCCCAGGCGGTTGCGGCGAACTGTTGCGGGTCAAGCCCACCGCAGTTCACGGGCAGGTGGCCCCAGTAGGGTGTGCCGGTAACGCAGGGCAGTTCTGCAACGTTCAGGCGCGTGGCCAGGTCGGGGTGTTCGGGCATGGCGCCGCCGATCAGTCCGAGGACGTCAAGGCCCATGGCTCGCGCCTGTACACACGTGAGCTCTGCAAGGTTGAGACTGCCTAAACCCAGTGATGTCACAACTACTACGGGTGCTTTGAGGGCTTGCGCGATATCTGCAAGCGTGTAGTCATCCGCTAGGCGCACAAGCAGCCCACCTGCACCTTCAACGAGTACGACGCGCTCAGGCGCATCCAGGCTGCGCACCCAGTCTGTGACTTCTTCAAGCGTTGGCGTCGCAACGCCTGCGCGCCGTGCCGCAAGGTTCGGTGCGAGCGGTTCGGGGTAGCGCCAACGCTCAAACGTTGCTACTCCCGCAAGGCGCCCAACGGTAGATGCATCACCGTGGCCGGGCGCTTCCCCAGTTTGGATGGGCTTTGCGGCAACCACATCAACACCGCGCTGCGCAAGCACGCTTGCAATCGCAGCCGTTGCGACCGTTTTCCCAACATCCGTATTTGTCCCAGTAACTGCAATGATCATGCGATGCTCTCCTTCACTGCCGCTGCAACACCGCGGCAGATCTGCGCGATCTCTTCGCTGGTGCAGATGTACGGCGGCATGGTGTAAATCAGTCGACCAAACGGGCGGATCCATACGCCTTGGGCCATGGCCGCTTCGGTTGCTTCCCGCATGGGCGCGTTGTGTTCCAGCTCAACAACACCAATTGCGCCAAGTACTCGCACGTCAGCAACCCCCGGAAGCGAAGCCAGCGGCCGCAGCCCGGCCTCAAGCTCGGCTGCGATGCGCGGCACCTGCATTTGCCACGTCCCTTCAGCAAACATGGCCACGGATTCCGCAGCCACGGCGCACGCGAGCGGGTTGGCCATAAACGTCGGGCCGTGCATAAGCGCTTTGGGCTCCATGCCGCGTGCAATTGTTTCGGTGGCAAGTGTCGCCGCAAGTGACATAAACCCACCGGTCATCGCTTTGCCCAGGCATAAAATATCGGGCACAACACCGTTGGACAGTGTGGTGAACAGTTGGCCTGTGCGGCCGAACCCGGTGGCGATTTCGTCGGCAATAAGTGGGATGCCAGCATCATCACAAAGCTTGCGCACCCCCTGCACAAGCTCCGCATCGTGAAAGCGCATCCCGCCGGCGCCCTGAACCACCGGCTCAATAATGATCCCGGCGATCTTCTCATCAATCAGGGAACCAAGATGATCCAGGTAGTGGGCATGTTCGCTTGCCGACGCCCCACGCACCGGCGGCACCTCCGCAAACACCTGGGGCTTGAGCGCATCCCCCCACACGGCGTGCATGCCGCCCTCCGGGTCGCACACACTCATCGTGGCAAACGTGTCACCGTGGTAGCCAGAACGCCACGTGAGAAACGTCGTGCGTTCGGGGTGCCCTTGGCCGATGGCGTACTGCAGCGCCATCTTCATCGCCACCTCCACGGAAACTGAGCCCGAGTCTGAGTAAAACACCTGGCTGAAATTGTTGCCGGTGAGGTTGAGCAAGCGTTGCGTCAGCATTGCCGCAGGCTCGTGCGTAAGGCCCCCGAACATGACGTGGCTCATTGTGGAGATTTGTGATTCTGCGGCGGCAACCAGGCGCGGGTTGGAGTGGCCGTGGGTGGCGGCCCACCAGGATGACATGGCGTCGATGAGCACGCGGCCGTCGACAAGCCTGATGCTCGTGCCGGCAGCACTGGCAACGGGGTAGGTGAATTGGCCGGGCTCGGCGTAGGGGTGCCAGATGTGTGCGGCGTCGATGGCGGCGATGTCGCGGGCGTGCATTAAAGCCTTCCTTGAACGCTGTTCAACTTTCTTGTGAAAAACGATCCTAACACCGCCGTAGGTGTTGCATACTGCTGTTCATGCAAAAAATTGAACACCGTTCAAGCGTGGTGGCCGCCCTTGCCGGCGTGGAAGCCTGGGAGCGCTTCAGCTTCTACGGCATGCAGGCAATTTTGGTCTACTACCTCTACCGAAACCTAGGCATGGCAGAGGCCGATGCCACGGCACTTATCGGCGCCTACGGTGCAAGTTTGTACCTCTGCACATTTGCGGGCGGCTGGATCGGCGACCGGGTCCTAGGCCCAGAACGCACCTTGCTCACCGGCTGCGGATTGCTGGTCGCTGGCCACGTTGCGCTCGCGCTGATCCCTGGTTTTACGGGCGTTGGCGTGGGCCTCATCTTGGTGGCGCTTGGTTCCGGTTTCCTAAAAACCGCAGCGATCACGCTGCTCGGTATGGCGTATCCGGCGTCCTCGGGTCGCCGTGACGCTGCGTTTCAGATCTTCTACCTCGGTATTAACCTCGGCGCACTTTTCGGCCCGCTACTTACCGGCTGGTTGTCCGAACGCTACGGCTTCCACGTCGGCTTCGGTGCCGCCGCAATCTTGATGATCATCGG
This sequence comes from Corynebacterium sp. HMSC30G07, assembly GCF_001806945.1. Lineage (NCBI taxonomy): Bacteria > Bacillati > Actinomycetota > Actinomycetes > Mycobacteriales > Corynebacteriaceae > Corynebacterium > Corynebacterium sp. HMSC30G07. The sequence goes on from NZ_KV786473.1 coordinate 314,135, forward strand.
CGCGATCTTCTATGCCGCGCTGCGCCCTCGCGTTATCGACGCACTGGGACGCGATGCGATCGGCCGCCCCACCCACACTGCCCCAGCACGCACCGTCGCCTCGGCCGTTGTGTCCACAACCGCCCTAGTCGTGCTTGCAATTGTTTTTCTGCCCCCGGCACGGCTTGTTCTCATCCTGTTGGTATGTACCGTCGCGGCTGCAGCCGCATTGTTCATCCAAGCGCTGACCTCCCCGAACACCACCGCGGCGGAGCGAGCGCGCGTGCGCCAGTTCATTCCGCTCTTTGTGTGCTCGACCGCGTACTGGGGTCTGTTCGCACAGACCGCTGGCGTCTTTGCGGTGTATTCGGACCAGCGCCTAGACCGAACCATTGGCAGTTTCACCGTGCCGGCATCCTGGATGCAGTCCCTGAACCCGCTCTACATTTTGCTCTTCTCCCTGCCCATCGCGGCACTGTTGAGCCGCTTTTCGCCGCGCAAGCACACGGTGATGGGTGGCGGTTTGGCACTCGCTGGCGCTGGCATGTTCATTCTGTTGCCGTTTGTCGGCGCGACGGCGCCAATTGCTGCGCTAGCCGCATGCGTTTTGTGCATGTCGCTTGGAGAGTTGTTCATCGGCCCCATCGGCATGTCCTCTACCGGCGCATACGCACCTGAGGCGTTTCGCACCAGGTTTTCAGCGCTCTACTTCCTCACCATGGCTATTGGCACCTCGCTTGCGGGTACCGCGTCATCGTTCTACGACCCCACCGATCCTGCTGCTGAACGTGCCTACCTCATCGCAGTCGGCATGGTGCCGGTGGTTATTGGGTTGGCGGTTGTGGTGGGTGCATTGCGGCGTCGTCAAGCTGCTGCGTAGTGCTCTCCTGAAGGATTTCGGCGGCGGCACGGTCGGTCCAGCGCCTGGTTTGCAACCGCCAGGCAGCTCCCCGGTTGGAGCGCGGCGGCGCCTGGATGTTGCGCCTTGCGTCCATGCCAGCCTGCAGTTCCTTGGAGCGCAGCACTTCGGCGTCTATTTTCACGCCTTCTAACAGCACAATGTTCATCAGCCAGATCAGCGCCAGCACAGCAAGCACCGTTCCGAATGCCCCGTAGGTAGTGCGGATGCCAACGTACTTCAGGTACAGGCCAAACGACATCCACAACCCCGCGATCACCAGCAGCGCGGTTGCTGATCCCAGAGTGAGCACGCGGAAACGTCCCGGTTTTACGTTTGGCGCAAAGTAGTACAGCACGGACACCAACGCGATGGATACCACCGCAATGACCGGCCCGCGCAGATAAGCCCACACCGGTAAGAAAATGGAGGTCAGGTAGTCCAATTCCTCCTGCAGCTGCAGTGGTCTGGCAATCGGGCCAAGCACCGCGTTCACAATGGAATCGGTCAGCAGCGCACCAAGAATGATCAGCACCGCACCAACGACCATGACCAGCGTGACCAGCCACATGGTTAGCCAGGTCGCCACTATCGGACGGCCCTCTGTGCGGCCGTAAATAAGGTTCGCGTTGCGCGAAAAAGAACGCACGTACGCCGAGGCGGACAGCAGCGAGATAATCACGGACACCGCAAGCGCGATGGTGCTTTCCGCCGGCGTGCCAACAATAACGGAGATTAACCGGAATGCGTCCTCTTGTAGTTGCACCGGCACGTACTGGGCAATGAGGTCCGCGATGATGGAATCAGCCATCTCGTCGCTACTAGGCATGAGCAGGCTGAACATGGAGTAGGCGGCGAGCAGCATCGGAGCTACCGACAGCAGGGTGTAATAGGTCAAGGTAGCGGCACGGTCCACCATTGCGTCGTTGGAAAAGTCTGTGACCACGCGACGGAAGAGCGATTTCCACCCGGCACGCGTAAGTCGGTTATCGCGCCGCAGCGGTGTCTCGTAGTCATACGGGGTGACAACCAGGTCGCCAGTGCCGTACGACACGACCATATCCACGCGGTGCGATTCAGACATACTGGTCACCTTATACACTCACTCACAGCGTGCGAGGTGGCCGCCGCATCGGTTTTCAGGTTGCACGTTTTCTGGTAAAACCGTAGATGAAGTTCACAACATGTTGTTGCTAAAAGGAGTTTTTGATGAAGTCCCTCTACAGAGCCGCAGTCTTCTACCTCGCATTCGGCCTCATCTCCGGCGTGTTCTACCGCGAGTTCACCCGCGCCAACGACTTCCCGGAAGGCCAGTTCACCCAGCTCGGCGTCACGCACACGCATCTTCTGGCACTGGGCTTCATGATGTTCCTCATCTTCCTCGCCTTGGAAAAGGTCTTTACCTTTTCACGTGACAAGAAGCTTTTCAACGCTTTCTTCTGGCTATACAACGCTGGCTTACTCACCACCGTCGGCATGCTGATCTTCCACGGCTCCCTGACAGTGCTGGGTAAGGAGTCGGGTGCGGCAGTTTCTGGCATCGCAGGTTTGGGCCACATCATGCTCACCATCGCGCTGATCATCTTCATCGTGCTGCTCGGCCGAGCAATCGATAACCCCGTTCGCTCCCCTGAGGCAGCACCAGCAAACTAACGCGCTACCCTCGCGGCATGAGCACTCTCACACCGATCCAGCAACGTCTCACCGACCGCTTCTTCCGCTACGTCCGCACGGAAAGCCAATCTGACGCATCAGCAAGCACGGTCCCGTCCACCGAAAGCCAGTGGACGTTCGCGCGTTTGCTTGTCAGTGAGCTCACCAACGCCGGGGCCACCAACGTCCACCTGTCGGACACGTGTGTGGTCACGGCCAAGATTCCCGGCACCGGCAAAGGCCCTGCGATCGGCTTCTGCTCCCACCTGGACACGGTGGATGTCAACCTCTCCCCAACGGTGAACCCGCAGCTCACTCACTTCGACGGCAGCGACATTTGTCTCAACGCCGAACGTGATCTGTGGCTGCGCACCGCCGAACACCCGGAACTTGCAGCGTACAAGGGCCAGCCGATCGCCCACACGGACGGCACGAGCGTGCTTGGTGCGGATGACAAAGCCGGCGTGACCGCCATCATGGAAGCAGTCACCGAACTTGGCGGCCAGGCACCACAGGGAGACATCTACATCGCGTTCGTCCCAGACGAAGAGATCGGCCTGCGCGGGGTGCGCACCATTGACTTCGACCGCTTCCCCGTCGACTACGCCTACACCGTCGACGGCGGTGAACTCGGCGAGGTTGTTGAGACCACCTTTAACGCGGCCACCGCCACCATCACCATCGCAGGCGTGAGCGCCCACCCGATGAATGCGAAGGGCAACCTGGTCAACCCGATCACGTTGGCGATGGAGTTTGCCAACCAGCTCGACCCACAGGAAACGCCCGAGCACGCCGAGGGCCGCGAGGGCTTCATCTGGCTCAACCACATCGACGGCAACCAGTCCACCTGCACGATGCAGTTGAGTATCCGCGACCATGACCGTGCAGGATACGAGGAGAAGAAGCAACGTCTGCGCTCGCTTGCCAGCGATCTTGCCGACGCCCACCCGCGCGCCACCATCACCTGCGACATCGAGGATGTGTACGCGAACATCTCCGATGCTAAGACGCCCGAGAACTCCGTCGGCTCCGAGCGTCTCCACGCGACGATGCGCCGCCTCGGCATCGAGGCCAAGGAGATTGACATGCGCGGCGGCACCGACGGGTCGTGGCTATCCAACCAGGGTATTTACACCCCGAACTATTTCACCGGCGCGCACAACTTCCACTCGATCTACGAGTTTTTGCCGGTGCCCTCCCTCGAGCGCTGCTACGAACTCACCCTCGCCTTGATGCGCGGAGAATAACCATCCGTTTGGCCCTGCAATCACGTACTTTGCGCACGATGCCTAAATTCCTCTACCGAGCGCTTGTGCGTCGTGTTCGTTAGTACCACTAGACTCGCTGCACATGGGTTTCTTTGACCGATTTTTCAACCGGGTTCCAACGGTTCGGGTGGCACACCTTTCTGTCCACACCGCCAACCTTTCGCCGGACACTGATGAAAAACTGGTCATTATTACCACTACCCCGCCGGGTCTCGACGCGTTGCGGAAGTTTCGGGGCCCGGTGCAGTTGCTTGCCGACGCCCCCACGTCCCGCCCCGTCACCTTCACCCCCACCGATTCCGCTTCGGATCCAACACTTGATCCAAAAACCGGGTGGATTATTCCGGTGACCGACCAAACCGCAGCTGAGCTGGCCGCACTTCCACCTGGTCCGGGCCAGCACGAGCTGGAAAGCATCCATCTTGGGCTAGTGGTTGAAGATTAACTGCTGTATTTCTTCCGGCCATTCGTCTTCCGGTGCGTATTCTTCGTCCCAACCATCCTCAGGTTCTCGGACAGGCGGTGTCGGCCCGAAAAAGTCTGATATTTTCGGTTCCCTCACCGGCTCCGGCAGCACCGCCTTGATCGGGAATATAAGGCCGTATTCTTCCTCCAACGCTGCGATCTGAGCATTGGCCAGGTCAAGGTCGTGGTGGTTATCAAAATCATCCAGTATTTTGTGACCCTTGGCGTAAAACTGCGCCACTTTATTACGACGCTGGCACACTT
>NZ_KV786473.1:318681-318924 GCF_001806945.1 Corynebacterium sp. HMSC30G07
GCCACAAGATTTCACCCGTATCCGGATCCGGCACATAGAAACCACGCTTATCGGTCTTCAAGTTATGGTGCTTTTGACACAACGGATACAAGTTACTCGGCGTGGTTTTCCCACCCTGGCCAAACGGGATCCGGTGATCCAACTGGCACCTCAGTGACGGCACACTGCATCCCGGGAATACACAATGCGTGTGGCGTGCGCAGACGACGCGTCGCATTGCTTCGGTTGGGGTGTAGCTATCCG
>NZ_KV786473.1:318944-319316 GCF_001806945.1 Corynebacterium sp. HMSC30G07
CCGGAGTCAGTGCCCCAACCCCTGGCACATAGGCCGGCCCACCAGGTGCGCGGTCTTTCGGTACAAACACATGCAGCGTGGCTTTTGTTGGGGCGATCTCACCGGAGAGTAGTTTGACCATCGCATCAGCCATCGAGGTTTTATGCTCCCGTGCAGTCGCAAGCACATGCTCACGCACCACACGCGCAGTCAACGGGTTCGTCGCCAGTGTGACCAATGTTTTCACAGTCCCTGTGTATGCAGATTCCTCAAACGTCAACGCGTCATCAGCCGCATGTGCCTGCGCCACTCGTTGCTGACGCCGCTTCGGCTGGTAGGCACACGTTGGGTCAATACGCTTAATCATCTCCCGGATACGACGAGTAATCATCG
>NZ_KV786473.1:319336-320286 GCF_001806945.1 Corynebacterium sp. HMSC30G07
CTGCCTCCATATCCACTTCGGTGACCTTCGCTGTTGCCAGCAGGGCATCCAGTGCTGCGGTGGCTTCCGGAGTCAGTGCCCCAACCCCTGGCACATAGGCTGGACCACCAGCCTTACGGCCCTTCGGCACAAACACATGCAGCGTGGCTTTTGTTGGGGTGATCTCACCCGAAAGCAGTTTCACCATCGCATCAGCCATCGATGTTTTATGCTCCCGTGCGGCAGCCAACACATGCTCTCGCACCACACGCGCAGTCAACGGGTTCGTCGACAATGTGACCAACGTTTTCACAGTCCCGGTGTATGCAGATTCCTCAAACGTCAACACGTCATCACCAGCATGTGCTTGAGCCACACGTTGCTGACGTCGCTTCGGCTGATAGGCACACGTTGGGTCAATACGTTTAATCATCTCCCGGATACGACGAGTAATCATCGTGGTTTGTGGGGTGTTTTGCCCAGGCCGTTTCGGAGTAAACGTGGCCGTAAGCATTGCGTCGAATGCGGCATACGCCTCATCAGTGATCTCTGGGCCAAGTTCAGCAAGCACGGTATCGATGGCGCGTAAATGCTGCAGATCCATCACACGGGTCTCAGCTTGTAAGGCACGCAGCTTCGGTAAGTGCTGCAGGCGTGCATGCGAGAAAATGGCTTGCTCAACCACGCTTTTAGCCCAACCAGTTGCCTCCCTGATGGCTACTACTTCCACGTCAAAGTCATCAATACTTGCCCCCGGGGTGGCGAAGTGGCCGAATTCATCCCAGTACACGTCGCGGATACGTTGACCGCGGATACTGCGCGGATCCTCTGGTCGCTGTGTGCGGAAGTATGGTTCGCCCACGGTGTACCCCCATTGCTGCTTTGCTCTTTGTTTTGTCCCCCTAATTATACCCGCCAAATCGTTCGACACACAAGTCCTAACCCAGGATTTATTGCATTGATTTTCGTTT
>NZ_KV786473.1:320306-380233 GCF_001806945.1 Corynebacterium sp. HMSC30G07
GATTTATTGCATTGATTTTCGTTTATGCATTCGGCAGGCACACTAGCGGTTGCAATCAGTATAGCCCCCAACCCCCACACGCCCCTGACCAGCAAAAACAGAACATTCCCCGTCTCATCAGGCGGACCACCACTTGCGCGGGTAACGTAGGCGGGAAGTGTTCTCGGACAAAATGACTGGAGTGAACAGGTGAAGATTGCAGTACTCGGCGGAGATGGTTTTTGCGGCTGGCCGGCATCGCTGCACCTTTCGGACATTGGCCATGACGTGGTGATTGTGGACAATCTGTCCCGGCGCGCCATTGACAAGGAGTTGGGTGCAGAATCGCTTACGCCGATTGCAAGCATCGAAGACCGCTTGGCTGCATGGAAGGAAGTCACCGGCAAGGAGATCGGCTTCCAAAACATTGACGTTGCACAGGATTTCGAGGGCCTGCTCACGTTCATTCAGGACTACAAGCCGGATGTGGTCATCCACTTCGCGGAGCAGCGTGCTGCGCCGTATTCTATGAAGAACAACCGCACCAAGCGCTACACGGTGGACAACAATGTCAACGCCACCCACAACCTGCTGGTAGCCGTGGTTGAATCCGGTCTGGATGTCCACATCGTCCACTTGGGCACCATGGGCGTGTACGGCTACGGCACCGCCGGAATGAAGATCCCGGAAGGCTACTTGGATGTGCAGGTGGATGCGGGTGAGAATGGCGTCGTCAAGCAGGAGATCCTCTACCCCACCAACCCTGGCTCTGTCTATCACATGACCAAGGTGCTGGATCAGAATCTGTTTGCGTACTACGCCAAGAATGACCAGCTGCGGATCACAGACCTGCACCAGGGCATCATCTGGGGCACACACACGCCGCAGACGGAGCGCGATGAGCGTCTGATCAACCGCTTTGATTACGACGGTGACTACGGCACCGTCCTCAATCGCTTCCTCATGCAGGCCGCGGTTGGCTACCCGCTGACCGTCCACGGCACCGGCGGCCAGACTCGCGCATTCATCCACATTCGTGACATGGCGAAGTGCATCCAGCTCGCAGTGGAGAACCCGCCAGCTAAGGGCGAGCGCGTGAAGATCTTCAACCAGATGACGGAGACCCACCGCGTGCGCGACCTGGCGCAGCTGATTGGCAAAATCTCGGGCGCTGAGGTGCAGATGGTTCCGAACCCACGCAACGAGGCTGCGGAAAACGAGCTGTTTGTTGCGAACGACACGTTCATCGGCCTAGGCCTTGAACCGACCTTTCTGGCAGAGGGCCTGCTTACGGAGGTTGAGGACGTCGCACGCAAGTACGCCGACCGCGTGGACCGCACCAAGATCCCGGCTCGTTCCCTGTGGACGAAGGCCCAGCACGAGGGTGTGCCTGAGGGCGAGCGCTAGTGCGCATCGCGGTTATCACCGAGGTTTTCCTGCCCAAAATTGACGGTGTGGTCACCCGCGTGACCCGCCACCTTGAGCAGCTCGCCGAGCTCGGCCATGAGGTGTTGATCTTCGCCACCGGTGACGCGCCGAAGGAGTATGCGGGCTTTGAGGTGGTGCGTGTGCCGTCGCTAAGCCTGCCGGTGTACCCGGAAGTAAAGTTCGGCGTGCTTACCCCGCAGGTGCCGCGGCGTTTGGCGCAGTTTCAGCCCGACGTGGTGCACTTGGTTAACCCGATTTGGACTGCTGGCTGGGCGAGCTATATCGCGCAGACACAAGGCGTACCAATGGTGGCGTCGTTCCACACTGATGTGCCGGAATACTGCCTCAAGCTGGGCATTCCTTGGGTGAAACCGATCGCTGAGTGGGGGCTTCGAACCTTCCATGGCAAGGCTAAGTACAACTTGGTCACTTCGGGTCCGATGATGGATAAAGCCGCGCACTATGGCATTGAAAACGTCGAGCTGTGGCCAAAAGCAGTGGATACGGCAAGCTTCGCGCCGGAAAAAGCTACTCGTGAGATGCGCGACATGCTTAGCGACGGCAACCCCGACGCCCCCCTTGTCATCTTCGTCGGCCGCGTATCTGCTGAAAAGTCCGTCGAGCGCTGCCTGCCAATCATGGAGAAGCTGCGCGAACGCATTCCAAACGCACGCCTAGCGGTGGTGGGTGAGGGCCCGCAGTACAAAGAGGTCCAGCGCACCTTCAAACGCGATTGGATCACGCTGACCGGCTACCTCTCCGGCGCTGACCTGAACGCGGCTTACGCGTCCGGCGACGTGCTGTTGTTCCCCTCCACCACCGAAACTTTAGGCTTCGCCGCCCTTGAGGCCTTTGCCTCTGGCGTGCCGGTGGTTGCGGCGAACGCGGGCGGCCTGCCATTCGTAGTGGCCGACGGGGAGACAGGGTTCCTAGTGGACCCCGCACTCCCCGATTCCGCATGGGCGGACAAGCTAGAGCTTTTGCTTAGCGACGCCCACCTGCACTCCACCATGTCCGCCGCCGCCCGCGAGGAGGCCCTCAAGTGGAACTGGCGTAGTTCCACTGAGGCCGTGGTAGAGATCTACCGAAAAGCGCTGACTTAGAGCCTTATTTAAAGCTCGGACGGAGCTACGCGCGGCGGGTAGATCTTCGGGCGCACGCCGGCAATGTCCTCCACCACGCGGATGACCTGGTGGGAGTAGCCGTACTCGTTGTCGTACCAGACGTAGAGCACGAGGTGCTTGCCGGAAGCGATGGTGGCAAGACCATCAACCACACCAGCATGGGTGGTGCCCAGCAGATCGGTGGAGACAACCTCCGGGGAGTGGATGTAGTCGATCTGCTGACGCAGCTCCGAGTCGGTGGAGACGCGGCGCAGGAAGTTGTTCACCTCGTCCTTTTCCACCTCGGTCTCCAGCTCCAGGTTGATCACAGCCATGGAGACGTCCGGCGTAGGAACGCGGATTGCGTTGCCGGTCAGCTTGCCCTCAAACTCCGGCAGTGCCTTGGACACGGCCTTCGCGGCACCGGTTTCGGTAAGCACCATGTTCAGGCCAGCGGCGCGGCCACGACGGTCACCCTTGTGGAAGTTGTCGGCCAGGTTCTGGTCATTGGTGTATGCGTGGACGGTTTCCACGTGGCCGTGATTGACGCCGTAGCGGTCATTGATCACCTTCAGCACCGGGGTGATGCCGTTGGTGGTGCAGGATGCTGCGGAGAGCACGCGCTCCTCCCCGATCATGTCCTGGTTGATGCCGTAGACAATGTTCGGGATGTCGCCCTTGCCCGGAGCGGTCAGCAGCACGCGGTCCACGCCCTTGGACTCCAGATGCTTGGACAGGCCGTCACAGTCGCGCCACACACCAGTGTTGTCAACGACGATGGCGTTGTTAATGCCGTACTGCGTGTAGTCAATCTCAGCCGGGTTGTTGGCGTAGATCATCTGGATCGGGGTGCCGTTAGCCCAAATGATGTCGTTCTCACGGTCCACGGTGATCGTGCCGTTGAACGGGCCGTGGACAGAGTCACGGCGCAGCAGCGAAGCACGCTTCACAATGTCTGCCTCGCCCTTGCTGCGCACCACCACAGCGCGCAGGCGCACGCCACCATAGGTTGCTTCACGGGCAATCAGGATACGAGCCAGCAGGCGGCCGATGCGACCGAAGCCGTAGAGCACAACGTCACGCGCCTCAAGCTCGGAAGAGGTGCCGACAACGTCAGCCAGCTGCTCCTCCAGGAATGCGCGCATGTCCTGGCCATTGGACTCGCGGTACAGGCGCGCAAGGCGGCCCAGGTCGATGGATGCGGTGCCCAGGTCCATCTCCACCAGTTCCTGGAGGATCGGCAGGGTCTCATCCAGCGGCAGCTCCGTCTCTTCAATACGGCGCGCGTAGCGGTGGGCCTTGATCACGTCAATGTCCGTCACCCCCACCAGCAGACGGCCATAGATGGAAGTCACAGCGTTGTGCTCGCGGTGCAGACGGCTGATCAGCGGCAGCATTTGCTGCGCCAGCTCAATCTTGCGGTTCCAATCATCACGGTGGTTGACGGTCTCGGTCACGGACGCTCCTTGCGGTGAGTGTTTGAAGTGAATGAGTGTTGGCAAAAACCGGTTCTATTCTACCGGTTTTCACGCATCTAGCGCAGCACCTTGCGGTACTTCTCCGGATCAGGCTGCGGGGCGAAGCTTGGGCTTTGATCCTTATCCACAAGCACCGCACGCACCCCTTCCACAAAGTCAGGCTCACGGCGCATCAATTCCGCCAAGACACGCTCGTTTTCCAGCGCATCTTCCAGGTTGAGCTTCGCGTTTGCCTCAAACAGCTCAGCAGTGGCCACCAACGCTGAAGGCGAAGCCTGCTTGGTCAGCTCGCGCACCAAGGCAGCAAACTCGGGGTCTGCGTTGTCCAGTCGCGCATCAATCTCGGCCCAGGAGCCGTCAAACGTGCGCTCGATGTCGTCGAACCATTGGGAAAGGGCGCTGGGGTTGGTCGGCGTGGCGTCGATAAGCAGACTGCCCTCAGGAGTGAGAACCCCATCGAGCGAGGCGACCTTGTGGGTAGCAAGGCCAAGCTCACACATGTCATCGGGGGTGAGGCGGTAGCCGGTCAGGCCGAGGAACTTGCCCAGGTTTTTGGACGGGCGGCCGGGCAGGTTTTGCAGCGTCCAGCTCATGCCAACGTCCGTGATGAAGCCGATGTTCATCTCGGGCATGGATGCGAACGCACCTTCGGCGACGACGAACTGCGAGCCGTGGGCGGAAATACCCATGCCTCCGCCCATGTTGACGCCGCTGACCAGCGCTGTGTACGGCTTCGGGTACTCCGCGATGAACTGGTTCATCTTGTACTCGACGGCGAAGAACTCATCGATGATCTCGTGATTGCCTAGCAGGATTTGCTCGCGAGCCGCCTTCACGTCGCCACCGGAGCAAAAATGCTTCGAGTTAGACAAGACCACGACCTGCTCAATGGAGTCATCGGTAGCCCAGCTACGCAGCGTGGAATCGAAGATTTTGATCATGTCATAGTCCAGCGAGTTCAACGCCTTCGGACGGTTCAGCGTGAGCACGCCTGTGGTGCCGCGGACTTCGACGAGGACTTTGGAATCATCAGCCAGATTTGAGGTGTGTGTTGCATTCATGCCCAATAGTGTTGCACATCACAAGGCTTTGTGGGGAAGAAATCAACCTTTCGTCTAATTGAACTTAGGTAAGGCTTGCCTTTATCGTTAAGGGAAATTACCCATCCTTCCAAGGAGTAGAAGATTGACAACAACGTTGCCCACCGCCGGCGAGCAGCTTTCTATCGCACTAAAGGACCAGACCGCACAGGCCCACACCAACGCAGAGAACTCCCACTTCATGGCCAGCCTCAGTGGCGGCAAGCTGGACAGTAACGCGGTAGCTGAACTGACCGTGCAGTACTTCCACATCTATTCAGCACTTGAAGCCGCTGTACGCCAGGCCTCCGCCCACCCTGCTGTAACCCTCATTGCGGACCAGCGCCTTGAGCGAGTCGAGGCAATCACACAGGACCTCACCTCCATGCTCGGCACGTCCTGGCGCGAGATCGAACCGCTCCCAGCGACTGCTCGCTACGTCGCTGAGCTAGAGGCGCTCGGCCCTGACGACGGCCCCGAGGTAGTCGCACATCACTACGTTCGCTACCTCGGCGACATTGCTGGCGGCCAGGTGCTTGCGCGCGTGTTCCGCGAAGCATACGAGCTACAAGAAGACGCACTGAACTTCTATGACTTCTCCGCTATTGGCAAGATCCCGCCGTACCGCACACAGTACAAGGCAGCCCTTGACGCTATGCAGCTTGGAGAAGAAGAGCGTGCGCGCCTTATCAACGCTGCAAAGCGCGCCTTTGACCTGAATCAGGCGGTGTTCCAGAACCTCGCCACAGCGCGTCAGCTGGCGTAACTGGCGAGGCTGCTCGGGCGATCCACATACGCGATCGCCCCCCAAAGACAACCCGCAGACACAAGTGCCGTCACAATCCCACCGGTGAGCGTGTAGCTTGCTGGCACCAAGAACAATGCCAGGGCCGCTAGCAGCGTTATGGCAGCCCACACAACACCTAGCACCAGCCCGGCGTGCCTATTCGCTTCTTCCCCGACGTAGTTTCTGTCCGGCAGCGCTGCAAGCCCATACAGGACAGCCACCATAAGTACAGCGGCCGGAAACGCCACCCACACATTGCCGGTTGCCCCGCCAAATGCAATGACGCCAGTTATGAGCGCAAGTAGCGCCTTTTCCCAGCTTGCAAAGCGCGGCTGGGAGTAGTGGTTGTCCTCCAGCGGGGAATCATCTGGCACAAGCGGAATGAAGTCGGTCACAGGCTCGGACGTTGCTGTCATAGAGACACCTCTTTGTTTAGTAAAGTTAGCCTTAGTTCGCTAAGGTTAGCCTATCCACCATATTCCTTGAGTGAAACCTGCCGAGGCCCTATGAACTTCCGACACACCTGCACCGCCGTAGTTGCCGCTAGCTTCTTCACTTTTTCCGCACTCGCCTGCGGCCCTGCCTTCCTCGCTGCCCCACCCGCCCACGCCCAGGCCGCCTCGACACACCGAGCCGCCACTGCAGGCACGATGGATTGGGGCATACGCGAATCGTTTCGGAAATACGTTGAAACAGGCGTAGCTAAAGGTTCGATTTCCACTGATGGTGGCGCGACGCGCAGCGGTTCCGGATTCAGTTTCCCACTCGAATCCGCAGCGATCAGTTCATCGACTTCCGGGCAGATCAACTTCTCTGGCGAAGTGCACTTCTACGGACACAACGGCGCCCTAGACATGACGCTGCGCAACCCCATCATTGTTGTCAACGGCACGCAGGCGGAACTGCGCGTAGATTACGCCTCCCGCAAGTACGAAGGGATGGATAAAACTGGCGGTTTCCGGGAGGGCCGTCAAGAAGTACTGGCCGCCATCGCACTGAACCAATCCCCAGACTTCGCCGCAGCGCAAACCACCATCGCCGGATCGGTATCTCTGACCGCGAGCGGCGCCGAAATCTTCGGCGGTTTCTACGAGGCCGGTGAGCAACTCGACCCAATCAGCATTGGGCTTTCACTTCATGACGCCAGCGGCCCCGCCCCCACCCCCCAATACTCCCTGGGCGCCCCCTCGGGCGGGCAAACCGGGAAATCCCCTGAGGGCGGAACAGGCGCTACCCGCTCAAAAGCAACCTCTGGCCCCGCGAGCCTGCTCGGTGACATCAACGACACACTCATTGAGGTCAACGGCCTTCTAGTCAACACCGATAATGTTCTCAAGAACGGCGAGAATCTGTACAACCGCGTCAACCCGGCAGCACAAGCGTTGCAGGCACAGCAAGCGCCACAAGCACAGCAAGCAGGCCAGGCAGGACAAGCAGGGCAAACTAAACAAGCACAGCAAGCAGGGTCTGCGGCTGGTGATGCGTGTAGCGCGCCCGCGTCGAAGGGAGTCACCAGCGCCGAGGCAACCTGGGGTGTGCGGCAGTCGTTCCGCACCTACATCCGGGGCAACATTGCGAAAGGCGCTTGGGAACTTACGGGTGTTGGAGATAACGGCACGTCTTTCACATTCAACGGAAATGCGGGAGCGGTGGATCCGTCGACACGCACAGGCACCGTCCTGCTGCCCGGCAGCATTCGCTTCACCGGCCACAATGGCGTACTTGACACGCGTTTTTCCAACCTAGAGATCCAGTTCAGCGGCAATACCGGGCAACTTGTTCTCAACGCGGCTTCAAACAGCACCGAGGGCACGCGGAATGACTACGGGCGCGTTGCCATTGCCAACCTTAGCTTCACTGATCTGAACATTTCCGAAACAGCAGCGTCCGGTACCGCAACAACAACGCTGACTGATGTTGGTGCGGAAGCCTTCGGGCAGTTCTACCCGCCGGGGGATCCGCTAGATCCGATCAGTTTCACAGCGCAACTTGGCGGCTCCGCCAACTGTGCTGATGGCCAGGGTGGCAGCAATTCCGCCGCCGCCACAGGCAAGGGCGGCTCATCCAACAGTGCTGAAAAGCTCCGCAGTAGCGGTGGCACAGGTGGTAGTGCAGCGAACACAACAGCCAGCACTACAGCCAACACTGCCTCCGGGACCAGTGTGCTTGATGATGTCCAAGGTGCCGAAACCGTTGTTTCAGCCGAGCAGCCGCAAGGCGGGCAATTCCAAATCAAAAACGTTTCCGGTGCCGACGCTGGTAGCGGCTGGGACGATGCCGCGCTGGCCAAGTTCCTCCTGCTCGCCGCCTCCATGATCGGGGCGGGCGGAGCACTCACCAGGTTCGCCATCACCGCATAGGAGCACCATCATGAACTTCACCAAAAAACTTGCAGGACCCATCCTGGCTGCTGCGCTGGCTGTCGCAATGCCTCTGAGCGGCTGTGCTGCGTGGGACAACCCAATGCAGATGGAAACGCGGCAGCTCGTGGACTCTCTTGAGGCTGCTGGCGACCCACACCAAACCCAAGGCGTTGCTATGGTCACCGAGATCTCCGAAGTGGAACCGGTAGACGCTCCCCGCCAAAACGCACTACCCGTGGAGCTAACGGACGCAGACGGCTACGACGTCACCGTCACAGACACCTCCCGCATCCTGGCACTTGATATTTACGGCACGTACACGAAGACGCTTCGTGGAGTTGGGCTCGGGGACAATATTGTGGGGCGGACGGTGAGTTCGGCGGAAGCGTCGTTAAGCCATCTGCCCGTGGTGACCGAAAATGGGCACTCCCTCAATGTTGAAGCAATTCTGAACCTGCGACCAACCCTGGTCATCGTGGATCATTCCGTGGGCCCGAGCGAGGCCATCGACCAGATTCGTGCGGCAGGAGTAACCACAGTGGTCATGGAGCCGACCCGCTCGATGGCGTCGATGGGCCAGGACATCATCAACGTCGCAACGGTGGTTGGTGAACCCGAGGCTGGCCGCCTTTTGGCGGAGCGTAGCCAACGCGAAGTGGACGAGGCGCTGTCCGCCATCGCGGCCGTGAAGCCCGACGTGCCGCTTCGCATGTCCTTCTTGTACGCACGCGGCACCGGCGGAGTATTTTACCTGCTTGGCGGCACAGACGGCACCCAAGACCTGATTGAGGCACTTGGCGGCGTGGACGTAAACACGGAGCACGGTATTGGTGCCGCCTCCCCCGCCAGCCCGGAGGCGCTTGCAGAAGTTAACCCGGAAGTGTTTGTCATGATGAACGGCGGACTCGAATCCACCGGCGATATCGAAGGCCTCCTCCAACGCCCAGGGGTCGCGCAAACAACCGCAGGCAAAAACAAGCGAGTACTTTCGCTTCCAGACGGCGACTCGCTTGCCTTTGGCCCCCAAACCGGTGAAATGCTGCTGCGCGCTGCCCATGCCCTGTACGGGGAGGGTGAGTGAGTTCCAAACTCTCGACCTTTAAGGCACGGCGCCGCGGACGCGTCATCCTCTTCATTGTCACTGCAGCACTTTTGGCAGTCACCACCGTCGCTTCCATCATGGTCGGCCAGTTTGAGCTAGCGCCAAGTGAGCTGTGGCCGATCATCACAGCGGGTCCGATGTCTGCCACCACCCTGGATGCATCTGTAGTGTGGCAGATCCGTCTGCCCCGCTTAGTGCTTGGCCTATTTGTCGGCGCTGCTTTAGGCGTGGGCGGGGCACTCATGCAGGCTGTCTTTGCCAACCCTCTTGCCGAGCCGAGCGTGATTGGTGTGAGTACCGGCGCAGGCGTCGGTGCGGCGGCAGCAATCGTGTTCGGCGCCAGTACGTTCGGCACGATGACAGTGCCACTGTTCGCGTTTCTCTCCGGAACCTTGGCTACCGCGGTTGTCTACCGGCTCTCTCGCTCTGGAGGGAGCGTTCGCGTGTTGAATCTAATCCTGGTCGGTATTGCGGCAAATGCGATCTGTGGAGCCACGATTGCGCTGCTGACGTTCATGGCACCGACTACCGCCCGCGAGCAGATCATCTTCTGGCAGATGGGCTCCCTGGCCGGGGCGAGCTGGGCACAAACCGGCACGGTTGCGTTCGTGGTTGTGGTCTCCCTCGCACTGTCAATGCTGTTGGGACGCAAGCTAGATATCCTTGCGCTTGGCGACCAAGCTGCTAGCCACGTTGGCATCAACGTCTCGCGGCTACGGATGGCGGCGATCGTACTGTCCACCCTACTCACCGCTGCTGCGGTGTCCTTTGCAGGATTGATCGGATTTGTCGGTCTTGTGGTTCCGCACATCGTGCGCACCGCTGTCGGCCCTTCAAATACTGTGCTGCTACCGGCTTCCGCTCTCGGCGGGGCACTCCTCATTGGCGCAGGAGACATCTTCGCCCGCACAGCCATTCCCTTCGCGGATCTGCCGATTGGCATCTTCACCGCGCTTATTGGCGGGCCCACCTTCTTCTTCCTGCTTCGGCAGATGTTGCGAAAGAACCATGATCTATGAGTGTCCACGCACGCGGCGTGACCGTGATGAAACAGGGCCGCATGATTCTTCACGACGTCACCATGGAAGCACGGTCAGGCGAAGTCACAGGCCTTATCGGCCCGAACGGCGCAGGCAAGTCCACGTTACTGGCAGCGCTCTCTGGAGATATCGCCGTAGCCTCGGGGCGTGTGGAGGTGGCTGGCAACAACGTCGCCACAAGCTCAGCCCAAGAGTTGGCCCGTACCCGAGCAGTGATGCTGCAAGACGTTGGGGTGGCGTTTTCATTCCTCGTAAGAGACATCGTTGAGATGGGACGCCACCCCTGGGGTACTAACCCCGAGGACGCCGCGATTGTGGATGCCGCGCTTGCAACCACTGGCATGACTCACCTCCAGGACCGTGAGGTGCTGACGCTTTCCGGTGGTGAGCGAGCACGCGCCGCCTTCGCCCGAGTACTCGCACAGCAAACCCCGGTGGTGTTTCTTGATGAGCCGACTGCCGCCATGGATGTTCGCTTCCAGGAGCAGACCATGGGCATTGTCCGAGGGCTTGCAGCCCAAGGCGTCGCCGTCATTGTGGTGCTGCACGACTTGCAGCTTGCAGCGCGCTACTGCGACCGGGTGGTGTGCCTGAAGTCAGGCGAAGTAGCCGCTACGGGGTCTGTAGAGGAGGTCTACGCAGACGACGTGCTCAGCGCTGTCTACGACTGGCCAATCTCAGTCTCGCGTATGGACGGGCGCGTGTTTGTCAGCCCTGCCGAAGCACCACAGGGCGCGCCTGCCAGCTAGACGCACAGCTAGACGCAACAATACCCCAACCACCCCCACAGGTTGCCAAGGTTAGCCTAACCTGTCTATGGTTAGGTCAACCTAATTGACTGTCTTTGTTCTGAACCTTTGAAAGGAATTGGAATGTCCCGTACCTCCTCCCTGGCGCTTGTCACCGCCGCCACTGTCGCTCCACCGCACTTTTCGCCCCCGCAGCTTCCGCAGCCGAGATCCCAGAGCTGCTCTCCGGCAACGCAACCTGGAACATCAAGGAATCCTTCCTGCGCTACGTACAGAATCCTTTTGTTGGAAGCACCATCACTGCTTCCGACGGCGCCGAGAAGGTCGAAGCAGACGGCAAGGTCGTTGATTTTAAATTGCCGGTCAACGTCGCAGACTCCGCCCTCAACGACAAGGGTGAGGGCACCATCGATCTGGACGGTGCAATCCGCATCGAAGGCCACAAGGGAGCCATGGACATCCAAATGTCCGACTTCAAGATCGTGATCAATGGCAACAAGGGCCATCTGCAGGCAGACTACGTACGCAAGGGCACTAAGCCGGACGCCGGTATGGATGATGCCAAGAATGACGACAAGCCGATCATCGAGTTCGATGTCAAGGAGTCGCTCGTGCCCGCTGCTGGCGGAAAGAAGGAGATCACCTTCACCCCAACCGCAATGACCGAGTTCGGAGTAGACATCTTTGGCACGAGCTACACGGCCGGCAAGCCGCTCGAGGACAGCAAGGTCGGCGTCTCCCTTGACTTTAAGAAGGTTGAAAAACCCGCTGACCCGAAGCCAGATAGCTCCGCTTCCCCGGCCGCTATCGGCGGCATCGTGGTAGCTGTCCTGGCAGTTCTCGGCGGCTTGGCGTTTGCCACTACCCTGCCCCAGGTCCAGGCTATGCTCGGACAGTTCCTTCCGTTTTAATGCGACGCCTGCTAGCAGCTAGCGCCGCTGTCTCCGTTGTACTTGCGCTTGGCGTTCCGGCCTCGGCCACGGCTGAGAAAAAACCTGCCTCTGAGACGAGTTCCATGGTCACCATGTCATCAACGGAGAAAGGATCACCGGCAGCGACCGCAATCCACATGGTCGCGTTTGTGATTTCTACGATCGGCTTAGTACTCACCCTTGCAGCATTGGCAAAAGGCGTGGCAAATATCCTCCAGCTCACACAGCCGCCAGCCAACCTGCTCAAACGCTAAGCCCCTTACAAGCTTCCCGCCTCGAATGACACAGAAAATGCGGTCCCTTATCCGTCTACCGAGGCGGGATTTTCATATCTCTAGAAGGAGTTCTACATGTTTTCTCCCCGTTTCGTTGCTCTTTGCACCGCATTTGCCGTTGGCACAGGCCTCGTGTTTGCAGCCTCCCCGGCTAAGGCTTCCACTGCTTCCACTGCTTCCACTGCTTCCACGATTGAGTCAGGAAGCTTCGCGTGGCCTATCTCCAAGCCATTCCTCAAACAAGCTGTGATTCGTGGCAAGGGCCAGGCCACTGCAGAAGAAGGCGCATCGTGGGACAGCGAAAACTTGGAGTTCACGTTCCCGATCACTGCCGCGACTCACACCGATGGCACATGGACGTTCGACCTTGATGGCTCTGCACATGTGCAGGGATATAAGAACGTCGGTGGTGTCGAGGGCTGGGCAGTAGACGTCAAGTACTGGGATTTGAAGCTCAAAGTCGACGGCAAGAATGCGACACTTTTCGGTGACTACAAGCTCAGCGGCGTAGCTAACCACACTTACAACCCGGTTTCCGAGGAGGGCGACGATGAACCCTTGGTCACCTTCACTCTGGAAAACGAAATCAAGGCTCCCGCAGCCGTCAAGGAGCTTGGCCGTGAAACCACATCCGATACGGGCTTGGCCAAATCTTTGGCCCACTACCCCAAGGGCACGGTATTGAAGGAATCGGGAGTTGATCTCAACGTCCTGTTCAAAGAACAGGCGACCCCCAAGTCATCTCAGGGCCACCTGTCACCAGGCGCAATTGCCGGCATTGTGATTGGCGTTCTCGCTGTGCTCGGTGGCGCGGCGTTTGCCACTCAACCGACAGTACGCGCGGCAGTACAGGACATGCTGGCGAAATTTCTCTAACCCCGCCTCACCCAGGTAGCCACAGCGCGACAAAGCGGCCATATTGGTAGCAATGAGTGTTTCCATCGATTTTTCCCAACCCGCAGACGTCGTTGCACCAAAGCTACTTGGGTGTGTGATCACCATGCACGGGGTAAGCATCCGGCTCACAGAGGTGGAGGCATACCTCGGTGCCGAGGATCCCGCCGCGCACACCTTCAACGGCATGACCAAGCGCAATGCGACAATGCTCGGGCCGCCAGGACACCTTTACGTGTACTTTTCCTACGGCCTACACCACAACGGCAACATCGTGTGCGCGCCGGAAGGCAACGGCCAAGGGTGTTTGATGCGCGGCGGGGAGGTGATCGCCGGCGAGGCGCTGGCACGGCAGCGCCGACAACGCGCAGACCGGGCACAAATACCCTGGGAGAACCTCGCGCGCGGGCCGGGGAACCTCGGCCAAGCACTGGGCCTTAGGCTGCCAGATAATGGCACACCGGTATCACTCCACATGCGCGAGGAAGCACCCGAGTGGGTGGCGGGTCCACGAATTGGGATCTCCAAAAACGTGGACGCACCGCTGAGGTTTTGGATCCCCGGCAACAAAACGGTGTCAACACCCCGGGGCTATCCCAAAAAGCACTAGTTCTTGTGCTTCTTCTTTTTCTTCTTTCCGTCCGAGCCTTTAACGCGACGCTCCTCTAGCTTGGCGGCGGCGTCCGGCACATAGCGGAACTCTTCACGCGGCGGACGGCTGTAATCCGTGATTTCCGGGCGCTCCGGGATCTCGGGAAGGTCCGGCTTAATCCGCTCGTACGGCACCGTGGATAGCAGGTGCGAGATCACGTTGATGCGGGAGCGCTTCTTGTCCTCGCTTTCCACCGTGTACCACGGTGCGGACGGGATATCGGTGTGCACGAACATCTCATCCTTGGCGCGGGAGTATTCCTCCCACTTGGTAATGGACTCCAGGTCCATCGGGGACAGCTTCCACTGGCGCAGCGGATCCTCGCGGCGGGACACGAAGCGCTTGTACTGCTCCTCATCGGACACCGAGAACCAGTACTTGCGCAGCATGATGCCGTCTTCCACCAGCAGACGCTCAAAAATCGGCGCCTGGTGCAAGAAACGGCGGTACTCCTGCGAGGTGCAGAAGCCCATGACGCGCTCAACGCCGGCACGGTTGTACCAGGAACGGTCAAAGATGACGATCTCACCAGCCGCCGGGAGTTTTTCCACATAGCGCTGAAAGTACCACTGCCCCTGCTCGCGCTCCGTGGGCTTCGGCAGCGCCTCGATACGGCAGGTGCGTGGGTTCAGGTACTGCGTGATGCGCTTAATTGCAGAGCCTTTACCAGCAGCGTCACGGCCTTCCATGATGATGACCAGGCGCGCGCCGGTTTCAACCACCCACTGCTGCATGTCTACAAGCTCAGCTTGCAGACGAAGCAGCTCCTTCTCGTAGGCTTTCTTGGATAGTTTCGGGGGCTTCTTCGACGACTGGTCACTCATACCTATAAAGGTAACCGATTGTTTAGTTAAGGAAGAATTCAGCCAGGTAAATCGTCTCGCCATTACGCGCGGTAGCAACGCCGAAACGCTTCGGCTCCTTCACCGGATTGACGTTGATGTCACGGTTCAAAAACGCAATACGGTCCGCGGCCTGCGCCGGGCTCAGGCGGTAAATCTGGCCGGTGCCACGATCGGTTGCGGTGGTGCCGCGGCCAACGTTGCCCACGAACGTTGCCTCACCGCGAGCGGCCTGCGCCGCCCACTGCGCTGCGATGGCCTGCGCTTCAGCGTCCCTGCGGTGGCCTTCCTTCACCAGCTGCTTTTCGGTAGAAGCGGTCAGCTCCTGCTCCGCGGCGCTCAGCGCAGGCTTCGGGGTGAGCTCAATGCGCCCCGGCACGTGGATGCCAACGCGCGCGGCGCCGTCTACAATCTGCTGTGGTACCTGAATATCCGGCAGTTGGATGTTTGCGCGCGAGGACAGCTCGCTGGAGGTTGGAATCTGTACCTGCGCGGATGCAGTTGCGGGCACTAGCGCGCCGGCTGCAAGGGTGGTCGCGCATGCCAGAGCAACAAGACGTGAGTTATGTCCGAATTTCCTCATGCGTCACATTGTGCCACAAGTTCAGCCTTCGAGCTGCTCGCCGAGCTCCAGCCACTCCATTTCTAGCTCATCACGCTCATCTTTGACCGCACCGAGCTCCTTCGTCTTGCCCGCGATCGCATCAAACTCCCCTGCCGCAGACAGGTCAGCAATCTCCGCCTCGAGTCGCTCCACGGATTCCTCCGCCTGAGCGATCTTGCGCTCTAGGGCCTTCATCTTCTTGCGAAGCTCACGCTCCTCCTGAGAAGAAAGAGCCTTTTGCTTCTCGACGCCACGCTTCTCCCCCAAATCCAACACCCCAACAGAGCTCTCCTCAGCGGCCCGACGCTCAAGGTATTGCGCGATGCCGCCGGGGAGGTTGGTGAGTTTGCCGTCCCCAAACAGCGCATACGTGCTGTCCGCAATGCGCTCGATGAGGTAGCGGTCGTGGGAAATGACCACGAGCGTGCCAGCCCAGTTATCCAACAAGTCTTCGAGCTCTTGGAGGGTATCGATGTCAAGGTCGTTCGTCGGCTCGTCGAGAAGCAGCACGTTCGGCTCGCTCATGAGTACGCGCGTGAGTTGCAGACGGCGGCGCTCACCACCGGAGAGGTCCCCCACGGGCGTGCGCTGGCGCTTCGGGGAAAACCCAAGGCGCTCTGCAAGCTGCGAGGCGGACATTTGGCCTTTACCCAGTTCGATGTAGGTGGCAACGTCCTCCACCGCGTCGATAACGCGGCGGGTGGGATCCAGATCATCAAGCTCCTGGCGCAACCAGCCAATCCGCGTGGTCTGGCCCTCAATACGCTTGCCTGCGGCCAGCGGGTACTCCCCAGCCAGGGTGCGCAGCAGCGTGGTCTTGCCGGACCCATTCACACCAACAAGGCCGATGCGCTCACCCGGCGCGAGGCGCCACGTCAAGTGGTCTACCAGCGTGCGGCCGTCGGGGGCGTCAATGCGTGCGTCCTCCAGCTCAATGACCACACGGCCCTGGCGCTGCTTGGAAAACGCCATGAGTTCCACCTTGTCGCGCGGTGGCGGCACGTTTGCAATCAGTGCCTCGGCGGCCTCGATGCGGTAGCGCGGCTTGGAGGTACGCGCCGGCGCGCCACGTCGCAGCCAAGCAAGCTCCTTACGGGCAAGGTTTTGGCGGCGCTGCTCAATCGCATCCGCCTGGCGTGCGCGCTCCGCGCGGGCAAACGTCCAGTCGTTGTAGCCGCCTTCATAGACGTCCACCGTGCCGTCATGAACCTCCCAGGTCAGGGTGGCTACGGTGTCGAGGAACCAGCGGTCGTGGGTCACAACCACCACCGCTACCTTGCGGTTCAGCAAGTGATCGGCCAACCACTGCACGCCTTCAACGTCGAGGTGGTTCGTCGGCTCATCCAGCACCACCAGATCTAAGTCCTGGACCAACGCGGCGGCAAGGTTGACGCGCCTGCGCTCACCACCGGAAAGGTTGCCCACTGCGGTATCCAAACCCAGCTCAGCAACACCGGTGCCCTGCAGCACCTCGCGCACGCGGGCGTTGGAGGCCCACTCAAACGTCTGCAAACCCAGCGGCTCCACTACTGCCTGGCCAACAGTCAGGTCAGGGTCTAAGTCGAAGCGCTGCGTGACCACAGCCATGCGCAGGCTGGAGTTGTGGGACACGCGTCCCTCATCCGGCGGCTCAATGCCGGTGAGCACCTCAAGCAGCGTGGTCTTGCCACCGCCATTGACGCCGACGATGCCGATGCGGTCGCCGGTTTGTACGCCCAGCGACACACCGTCGAGCAGCGTTTTCAGCCCCCACGTTTTGGAGACGTTTTCCAGATTGATCAGGTTAGCCATCACGCACGAGTCTACGACGTGGACTTACTTGCACAGCATGAAGGCACCACGGGCAGGACCGTTCGAGGTGAATGACTGATACTCAGGGAAAACCTCGCACACACGGTTGCGAACACGCACCGCATGCGCCTCGTCTTTACACAACATTGCCACGGTTGGCCCGGAGCCAGACACGATCGCGCGAAGGGCGTGCTCGTTGCCAAAATCCAGCACTTCACCAATCTGCGGGCGCAGCAGCCGGGCGGGCAGCTCCATGTCATTGTGCAGCGCCTGCGCCAACGCCTCAGCGCTGCCAAGCAGCAGCGCGTCGGTCACCTTGGAGGGATCCAGGTTGGGCTTAAGCTCCGGGTTGCCAGCGCGCAGCTCGTCTAGCTTGGCAAAGCACGCCGCGGTGCTCAGCGTGGTGTCTGGGTTTACAAACACCCACCAGAACTGCAGGTCAGATGGAATAGGACGCAGGAGATCGCCGCGGCCACGACCAGTTGCGTTACCGCCCTGCACCGCGAACGGCACATCAGAGCCAAGCCCCGCGGCAAGGAAGCTCGTCTTGTAATCGATGCCAACCGGCTCGCCAAAGTAGTGCTCGATGTAATGGTTCGCGGCCAACAGCGCAGCAGCAGCGTCAGCAGAACCGCCTGCCATGCCACCTGCGATGAATACGGACTTATCCACCTCAATGCGCACCTTTGGCAGCGCCGGGTGGGTCACTCCTGCGGTGTGGTCACAGTCCGAACGGAAACTACCCACCGCCGCATCCACCGCTTTCCAGGCGAGGTTGTGGTGGGTGTCAATATCTTCGGGCAGCTCCCCGTCGAACAGCCAGCGCGTGTGAATGCTCGACACCACTGACTCGGTGCGCGTGCGCTCGGCGTCCGGTTCTACCACCAGGCGTACGATTTCGCGCCGGTCAACGGCCTGAAACACCGTAACCAGGTCGTGGTAACCGCCATGGACTTTGTTATCCACGCCAAGGTGCAGGTTCACCTTTGCGGGTGCCGACGCGGCAAAGATCTTTGGCTCACGCATGCTGATCCCCCATTCGTGCTGCCCCAAGCTTCAAGAAATCTTCAACAGACAATGCCTCGCCGCGAAGCCCCGGGTCAATACCCACGGCGCGCAGTGCTTCCTCCGCGGCAGCCGGCGAGCCGTAGATCCCAGACAGCGTGGAGCGCAGGGTTTTGCGGCGCTGGGCAAACGCGGCGTCCACAAGCGGGAAGAGGTGCTCGCGGAGTGCTGGGGAGTGGTTTCCGTGTACGTCGATACGCACAAGCCCCGACTCAATGTTGGGCGCTGGCCAAAACACGTGCTTGCCAATGGTCCCGGCGCGGCTCACGTCACCGTAGAACGAGGCTTTCACGCTGGGCACACCGTAGATTTTGGAGCCAGGCTTCGCGGCCAAGCGGTCCGCGACTTCCTTTTGCACCATCACCAGCACGCGGCGGATCGTGGGAAACTCCGCCAGCAGATGCAAAAGCACCGGCACGGACACGTTATACGGCAAGTTGGCTACCAGGGCAGTTGGTTGCTTATCCACGTCCCCGCGCACCACCTTCAACGCATCCTTATTAATCACCGTCAAGCGGTCAGCGTATTCGGGCGCGCGCTCTTGAACCGTCTGTGGAAGGCGACCGGCCAGGCGCGGGTCGATCTCTAGCGCGATGACGTCTTCGACGGTGTCAATCAAGCCCAGGGTCAGTGAGCCGAGGCCGGGGCCGACTTCCACAACCACGTCATCAAACGAAAGCTCCGCGGCAGCAACAATGCGGCGCACGGTGTTTGGGTCGTGCACGAAGTTTTGCCCCAGCTTTTTCGTTGGGGTGACGTCTAGTTCAGCCGCAAGCTCCCGGATCTCAACGGGGCCCAGCAGGTGGGAATCTGCCATACGGCGAGACTAGCGGATGCCAAGCGAGGCGGTGCAGGCAGGCCACGCACCCCAGCCCTGGGATGCCAGCGTGCGCTGGGCGACGGCGATCTGCTGCTCTCGCGTGGCCATGTGGGCCATCGGGGCGTACTCAGTGCCACCGTAGGCTGCCCAGGTAGACGGGGTGAACTGCAAGCCGCCGTGGAAACCGTTGCCGGTGTTAATCGCCCAGTTGCCGCCAGACTCACACTGCGCGAGCGCATCCCACACGGAACCCGCCGCCACTGCCGGTGCGCTCGGCGCAGGCTTGGTGCCGCGCAAGATCGTGGCCGGCTTTGGCGCACGCAGGTCCTCTTCGCCAGCGACGGTCTGGGACTCCACCTCGCCGTTGACCAGCACGGTGTGGTGGTAGCGCACCGCCTCACCGGTCTCGCCCGGCTCAAGGACCTGCTCGGTGCCCTCATCCATCTCCGGATCATCGATGTAGTTCGGCTCCGCCTCAACCGGAATGACCTCGGAGGAACGCACGAGGTTCACGCGGTCAATCACAATGTCCATATCCGGAGTCACCGCAGCGTCCAAGGGGACGTTGATGCGGTCATCGGAGTCCAGGGTAATGCCGCGGGCGGACAGCAGCGCCGAGACGGTCTTAGCTGCCACGGTGGTAAAAGACTGCTCGCCAGCGTCCGTAATAGAGACCACCTTCGGCGTGGTCACGTCAATGGACAGGCCAGGGGTGACCGGGGTGTCGCGGTGGATATCGGTTGCCGCCGCGTGGTCCACGCCAGCTTCTGCGATCAAGTCGCCCACAGTTGCCGCGGTGGAGCTGAGCTGGGTTGCAACACCATCAATCACCACAGCAACCTGCTTCGAAGTACGCACCGTGATGGTTTCGCCACGCGCGATCTTCTCACCCTGTGCCGGGTAAACAAGGTCTTCTGCGCCGACCTCAACGCCGGCGGCCTGCAGCACGCCGTCCACGTCAGCAGCGAAGGTACGCACCTTCTGGGTCTCACCGTTGACATCCACGGTGATGTCCTTCTGTGCGGCCAGCGCCGTGCCCGCACCACCGACAATGACGGCACCGGCAAGCGCGCCGGTAAGCACGCGGCGGCCAGCGGAGTGGCGCTCAGTGGTTGGGTTTAAGGTCTTCTTCGCGGCAGACATGTTGGTAACAATACGATAACGGTTCCGCCACTATCAAGTTTTTAGACGCCGTAGACCTGCGAAAACGTCTCCCCTACCTCTTTGGCCACTTGTGCAACATCCACCCCACGAGCCTCCGCGATCGCCAGTGCCGTGTGCCCGATTAACGACGGCTCATTACGCGCCCCCCGAAACGGCTCCGGAGTCATATACGGCGCATCCGTCTCAACTAGGTACTGGCCCGCAGGCGCCAACGCTGCCGCCTCCCGCAGGAAATCATTGCGTTTAAAGGTCACGTTGCCGGCAAAACTCAGCACGTAGCCGCGATCCAGCGCCTCGCGCGCGATGTCTACCGGCGAGGAGAAGCAGTGCAGAATCACGTGCTTCGGCTGCGGGGCATCCGCAAGAATGCGCATGATCTCCGCATCCCCCTCGCGATTGTGAATCATCAGCGCCTTGCCGGATTCCACCGCCAGATCAATGTGCCAGCGAAACACCTCCTCCTGCACATCCAACGGGGCCGTGCGCTCCGGGTCATGCGTAATCCAATAGGTATCAATGCCGGTCTCCCCCACCGCCACACACTTCGGGTCCGCCACCAGCTCTGTAAGGCGTGCTCGCGCCGCGTCATCCACCTCGTGCGCACGCGTCGGGTGCACCGCGCACGCAGCAAAAACACCCTCATGGTTCTTGGCTATCTCCAGGGCCGCCTCGGCTTCTGCCAGTCCGTCCCCAACTGTGCAAATGCGCTCCACACCAGCGGCGTGGGCACGGTCAATGAGGTCTTGGGCTGGGTGGGGGCAGCTGGTGAGGTGGGTGTGGGCGTCGATAAGACCGGGGATCGTCTTCGCGGGCTCGGGAGTGGGTCGCGGCTTTTTGCTCATAGAATCCAACCCTATGGCATTTGAACCGATTGACAGCGCCACCCAAACCCAAATCGACCGCGACTTGGCAGAAGCCATCGGCCGCGGCATCGGCGGCACACCCCAAGATGTGGTCAGCGCCTTGAGAATGAGCTCGCGGATTTCCTCGCGCTACCTGCGGACGTGCAGCGCAGCTTCCCCCGCGGCGAGACCGCCCGCATCTACGGCACCGCACTCGGCCAGGCCCTCGTCCGAGAGGGTTACTCTTGGGCCTTGCTTATCGACGCCTACGGCACCGACCTCGTCGTCCACAAAGACGAAAAGTACGCAGCACCAATGATTGTGGTGGACCAGCGGTTCGAGGACGAGGAGACTGGAAAACTCACCACGTTTTTGGCGCAGTTTCTGGGCTAGCCTGTAGCCATGACACGCCTTAGGACTGCTGCCGTCGCCGCCTGTGTGGCAGCGACTGCCTTTGTTGCCCCAGCAAATGCAGCGCCCGCTGATGGCAGGTGCCCGGTCTATTTGGAGACAGACGAGCAGCGCGAAGTGGGCTGGCATTTCACCAAGATCCTCCCCAAGATTCCAGAAGGGGGTGGGGTAACGCCAGCGGTGTATCTCAGCGAGTCTAAGGCTAAGGACCTCTACGGTGAAATGACTGCCATTTCGGAGAGCGACCTCACCAGTATCAACGGCGCGTTCAACACCCCCGAGCACGTGGAGGCGTTTAAGCAGGTGCGCGCGAAGGTGAAGCAGTGCGCGGAGCCGAACGCGGCCGAGCAGACAGACCCCGGCAAGATCGCTGGGATTGTCGTCGCGATTCTCGCGCTGGTCGCCGCACTTGTCGGCTTGGCGCTGCCTTTCCTGCCGCGCCTGCCTATTTAGCCAGCTACTGCACCGGTGCCCACTCCGGGCCGGTCTCCCCCAGCTCCGGGTCAAGCTTTGCAATCAGCGGTTGCGGCTTCGCAAGCTCAGTTCCCGGGGTTACCTCAACGCGGCCCCAGGTTGCCTGCTGCTGGGTGTAATCACCGGTGATGACCGGGTACGTCTGGCCCTGCTCCGGCAGGCCGACACCAACTAGCGTGTGGTCCGCGTCATCCACCACGTCTTCCACCTTCGGCGTTGCGGCCCAGATGCCGGTGCGCCCCAGGGTTTCATGGACGCGCTGCGCGGTGTGCGGCAGGAACGGGGTGAGCATGGCGTTGCAGTCAGACACCACCTGCAGGGCGGTCCACAGCACGGTGGCCAGGCGCTCACGCTGGGTATCATCCTTGGCCAGCTTCCACGGCTCCTGCTCCGCCACGTACGCGTTGGCCTCACCCACCACGTGCATGATCTTGGTGATTGCGGCCTTGAAGTGTGCGCGGGCAAGATCCGCGCCAGCAGCCGCAAACGTGTCCTCTGCCAGCTTGAGGATGCGGTTGTCACTGTCCTCCAGCGGCCCCGGCACCGGCACCTGGCCAAAGTTCTTGTACGCCATGGACACCGTGCGGTTGACCAGGTTGCCCCAGCCGTTGGCCAGCTCATTGTTCACACGGCGAACAAACTCGTCCCAGGTGAAGTCCGTGTCATTGTTCTCCGGGCCGGCCACGGCGATGAAGTAGCGCAGCGGATCCGGACCAAACTCCTTCAGGAAGTCCTTGACGTAGATCACCACACCCTTGGAGGAGGAGAACTTGGAGCCCGACATGGTCAAAAACTCAGAGGAAACAACCTCAGTTGGCAGGTTCAGCTCACCCAGTTCGTGCACCTTGCCGCCCTTTGCGCCCTTACCGGCGTAACCAAGTAGCTCTGCTGGCCAGATCTGGGAGTGGAAGGTGATGTTGTCCTTGCCCATGAAGTAGTAGCCCTCAGTGGCGGGGTCCTGCCAGAAGGTCTTCCAGGCTTCCGGGTTGCCGGAGCGCTGCGCCCACTCGATGGAGGCAGACAGGTAGCCAACGACCGCGTCGAACCAGACGTAGAGTTTCTTCGAGGGGTTATCCTCCCAGCCTTCAACCGGCACTGGGATACCCCAGTCAATGTCGCGCGTCATGGCGCGCGGGCGCATGTCCTCCAGCAGGTTCAGGGAGAATTTCAGCACGTTCGGACGCCAGTCCTCGCGCTTGGATAGCCACGCCTCCAGCTCATCGTGCAGCGCAGGCAGGTCCAGCAGGAAGTGCTCGGTTTCTACAAACTCCGGCGTTTCACCATTGATCTTGGAAACTGGGTTGATCAGGTCAGCCGGGTCGAGCTGGTTACCGCAGGTATCGCACTGATCCCCGCGGGCGTCGGTCGCGCCGCAGATCGGGCAGGTACCCTCAATGTAGCGGTCCGGAAGCGTACGGCCCGTCGACGGCGAAATAGCACCCTGGGTGGTCTCTTTCACCATGTAGCCGTTTTCGTATAGGCCCTTGAACAGTTCCTGGACTACGGCGTAGTGGTTGCGGGTGGTGGTGCGGGTGAACAGGTCATAGCTCAGGCCCAAACCTGCCAGGTCTTCAACAATCTGGCGGTTGTAACGATCCGCGAGCTCCTTGACGGTGACACCTTCTTTATCCGCCTGCACCAGAAGCGGCGTGCCGTGCTCATCCGTGCCGGAAACCATCAGCACGTTCTTGCCGGTCATTCGCTGGTAGCGGGCAAAGACGTCCGATGGGACGCCGAAGCCTGCTACGTGGCCGATGTGGCGTGGGCCG
Organism: Corynebacterium sp. HMSC30G07; assembly: GCF_001806945.1. Classification (NCBI taxonomy): domain Bacteria; kingdom Bacillati; phylum Actinomycetota; class Actinomycetes; order Mycobacteriales; family Corynebacteriaceae; genus Corynebacterium; species Corynebacterium sp. HMSC30G07. The sequence goes on from NZ_KV786473.1 coordinate 343,950, forward strand.
TTTGCGTACGGCCATGCCACGCACACAAGAACATTCTGATTGGTCTGCTCAGCACTCATGACTTCACAGCATAATGAACGCGCTACTTGCGGTTGCGCGGGGTAAGCATTTGTTTGACTTGCTTACGCTTTGCCTCAAACTCCTGCTGGTCCAACAGCGCGCGGCGCTCAATAGCCAGCTTGCGGTTAAAGCGCTCCTGTTCCTTCTTTGCCAGGTAAATCGTGTCATTAGACACGTCCTTCACAATGGCAAACATCAGAGCAACCAGGATGATCAAGAATGGAGAGGCTGCAACAATGGTCACGCTCTGCAGGGCGTTCAGCGTATCTGCGCCGCCACGAGTCAGCATGGTCAAGCCAACAGTTGCGGTTGCAATGCCCCACAATGCAGCCAGCAGTGGCTTTGGAGTGGTCTGCCCGTCCTGGGACAGGGACGCCATCACGGTAGACGCCGAGTCAGCGGAAGTAATGAAGAACGTGCCCAGAAGAATCACGGCAAAGATACCCATGAAGAAGCCACCCGGCAGGGAGTGCAGCAGGTTGAACAGCTGCTCCTCATTGCTATCGCCAGCAATGGAGTTACCCAGCTGCTCAAACTTGATGGCGGTGCCGCCGAAGATGCAGAACCACAGGGTGGAAAGGCCAGACGGGACCAGAAGCACTGCGAGGCAGAACTCACGGATGGTGCGGCCACGGGAAATGCGTGCCAAGAAAGTACCGACGAACGGCGCCCAGGATGCCCACCATGCCCAGTAGAAAATCGTCCAGCCAGAGAGGAACTCGCCGGCGTTGCCATCAGCACTCTCGGCGGTACGTGCGGCCATCTCAAAGAACTGCTGCAGGTACATGCCGATAGAGGTAGGCACCATGTTCAAGATGGCCACGGTCGGGCCGAAGACGAACACGAAAATAGCCAGGAGTGCTGCAACAACCATGTTGAAGTTAGACAGCCACTGAATGCCCTTGCCCACGCCAGACATGGCGGAAAGCAGAAACGCCAGCGTGAGTACGGCAACAATGCCCACGATCAGCTTGCTCGACGGGCTGTCCACGAAGCCGGATGCTTCCAAACCGGAAGAGATCTGCACCGCACCGAGGCCCAAAGAGCAGGCGGTACCAAAGATGGTGGCGAAGATGGCGAAGCCGTCGATAAACTTGCCCAGCCAGCCGTTTGCACGGTCCTGACCAATCAACGGCACAAAGGCTGAAGACAACAGTTGCTTGCGGCCCAAGCGGAATGTGGAGTACGCAATAGCCAAACCGACCACGGCGTACAGCGCCCACGGGTGCAACGTCCAGTGGAACATCGTCTGCGACATAGCGGTGCCAACTTCCTTGGGCTCATGCCCCGGCACACCGTTGATGTACATGGACAACGGCTCGGATGCGCCGAAGAACATCAGACCGATACCCATACCGGCGGCAAACATCATCGCAATCCAAGAAGAGGTACGGAACTCCGGCTGCTCATCACTGGCACCCAAACGAATCGAACCAAATTTGGAAAACGCGATCACAAACACAAACACCACAAACGCGGTGCCGAAGAAGATGAAGGCCCAACCGAAGTTGTCCAACACCCACGCAAACGCATTGTTCGCAAACTCCGTGAACGCATCGCTTGCCGTAAGCGCCCAGCCGACTACCGCGGCAACAATCACTGCCACGGGAATCACAATGGACCAGGAAACGGGGGCGCCGGTTTTCTCCGACTCCATCTCCACATGGTCCTCGGGGGTTTTCGCTTCAGGAAGTTCACCGCGTTGGTCCGCGATGATCATGCTTGCTAGTTCACCTGTAGCTGACGTCTCTGTCGGATTGGCGTCAGGCTGCGACATGCGTGCTCCTTACTACACAATTGGGATAATCATTGAACCCCACGACAGTACATGAGATTTCTCAGGTTCGGGAGTTGAGCGTGGCGTCGTAAAGCAAACTGCCCTTGATTCCATGTGCCTTGGCAACGTCTCTAGCTGCATCTTTCATGCGCTCGCCGGCATCGACGCGGCGAAGGACCTCACCGACCAGATCCTCCGGCTCGGGCGCAGCGGCAGCGCCTCCTTCAATCACCACTGTGATTTCCCCGCGAACGCCCTGTGCGGCCCACTGCGCAAGCTCACCAAGCGGGGCGCGCTTGACTTCTTCATAGGTCTTCGTCAGCTCGCGGCACACCGCTGCGCGACGCTCCGGACCCAAGATACGCACGCAGTCTTCAAGCGTTGCCGCGATGCGGTGTGGGGACTCGAAGAAGCACACCGCTCGGCGCTCCCCCACCAACGACTGCAGCCAGGTTTCGCGGGCGCCGGATTTACGGGGCGCGAAGCCGTCGAAAATAAAATGCCCAACATTCAGGCCTGACAGCGCAAGTGCGGTGGTTACCGCCGAGGGCCCGGGGATGCAGGTCACCGGCACGCCCGCATCGTGCGCGGCTGCAACCAGGGCAAGCCCAGGGTCAGAAACAATAGGCATGCCAGCATCTGTCACCACCAGCACGGTGCCGGTACGCGCCGCGGCAAGAAGCTCCTGCCGGCGGGCGTCCTCATTGTGGTCAAAGTTGGACACAAAACGCCCGCGCGGCACCACTTCAAGCGCGGCAGCAAGGTTCTTTGCCCGGCGCGTGTCCTCAGCCGCAATCACATCGGCCTGGGCGAGCGCCTCGCGCAGGCGATCGGAGGCATCCCCAATATTGCCCAGCGGGGTTGCGGCAAGCACAACACCGTGCGGTGGCAAAGCGTGAGTGGAGGCGTCTTCTGAGTGGGTGTGGGCAGCCATAGCCCCTCACTCTACTTCGGTGGGTGTGTGCTCAGCAGCTAATATCCTTCCCGTGACTATCGCTTCGCCCGTACGCCCGTATCGCCGCAACCGTCCCGCGCCCGGCGCGCCGGTGACCGTGCCGTGGACGCGCCGCGACACTATCGCTGTCAGCGTGATCGGCGTGCTTGCGCTGTTTACGCGGTTTTTGGGCCTGACCGTGCCTACCGGCTCCGGCACGCCGGTGTTTGATGAGAAGCACTATGTTCCACAGGGCTGGGATATGGTCCGCAGCTCCTTCAATCCCGTACTGGGTGGCATCGAATCCAACCCCGGCTACGGCCTTGTCGTGCACCCGCCGCTGGGCAAGCAGCTGCTGGCCATGGGCGAAACCCTGTTTGGCTACACGCCGCTGGGTTGGCGTTTGCTCACCGCATTGTTCGGCGCGGGCGTGGTTGTGCTGACCTTTTTGCTTGCGCGCCGGGTGAGCCAATCCACCGCCATTGGCACGCTCGCTGGAGCTATTGCGCTTTTCGACGGTGTGTTGCTCGTCTCCGCCAAATTCGGCATGTTGGACATTTTCCAAGTCCTGTTCATCGTGGCCGCATCCTGGACGCTGGCGGGAGACATGCGCCAGATTCATCAGCGTTGGCACGACGCGTGGGTTTCCGGTGAGGTTGCCGCCGCAGGTCCCCTTGGGCCCCGGGTTGGGTACCGCTGGTGGCGCTTTGCCACCGGCGTACTGCTGGGTTTGGCGTTGTCTGTGAAATGGTCTGGGCTGTACTACATTGCGTTTTTCGGCCTTTTGGGCTCCTTCTGGGATCTGTGGTTGCGCAAGCGCTACGGCGTGGAAAAACCGCTGGCGGGTGCGCTGCTCAAGGACGTACTTCCTGCGTTAGCGTCTATCGTGCTGCTGCCCGCGCTGCTCTACATCTGGGCGTGGCGCGCATGGTTCGCCTCTGAAACCTCCGTCTACCGCCACTCATTGGCGGACGGCACCATTGCAAACAGCGAATGGGCCTGGCTGGAAAATCTGCCCGATTCCGTGGCGGGTTGGCTCTACTACCACTTCTCCGTGCTCAACTTCCACGGCTCACTCACCTCCTCCTCGGGCCATTCACACCCCTGGGATTCCAAGCCGTGGGCGTGGCTGGTTGGCGCACGCCCCATCCTCTACTACTCCACCACCGACATTGAGTGCGGTAACGGCGGCACCTGCCGCGAGATGATCTACCTCTTCGGCACACCGGTGATCTGGTGGCTAACCGTGCCCGTGCTGCTGTGGGCGATGTGGGTGTGGGTCACGCGCCGAGATCTGCGCGTGATGGTTCCGGTGATCGCCTGGATGGCCGGCTTTCTGCCGTGGCTGGCTGCGTTTGATCGCCAGATGTACTTCTTCTACGCCACCGCACTAGTGCCGTTTACCGCGGTGCTCATCGCCTTGGTGTTGGGCAATATTTCCCAGCGCGGGGAGATGGTGTCTAAGCCGTGGGTGCTCAAGCTTGCGGGCCAGCCGATGCGTACCGGCCAGCTAGCCGTAGTGGGTTACATGGCTCTTGTGGCGGCAGCGTTTGTGTACTGGTCCCCGTTGTTCTACGGCTTCATGGTGCCGGAGGGCTACTACCAGTCCATCATGTGGCTGCCCAGCTGGAAGTAGGTTTTCGGCTAATACGGATTAGCGCTGAGGTAGGACCAGGCGCGGCGCACTTCGATGCCGCGGTCCGCCACCCACGTCCACACCAGCGCAATGGCACTGACCAACGGGATCAGAATGCCGCCAAAGCCAAATTCGCCGGTGCCCAAAATGGCATCACGCACGGCAAAGCCCACGGTGAAGGTGAACATGGTGCCCACCACCAACAGCACGCCTGGGACTTGGGAGGGGCGCCAGGCACACAGGCCGAGTGCTGTTGCCACGCCGAGGCGCACGGCGGCAAAGGATGTCACCATCGGGTCCGTCGTCGCAGCCACAACCGCCTGCACAGCCCAGGCAAGCCACACCAAGGCCATCACCACAAGCGCGATGCGGCCAATAGCGAGTGTGACCATACGGCGCTGCTCCAGCTTGCGCCACGGGTCATTGACGCCTGCCAAAATAACGTCATTCAAGTTCGGCGGGGCTGCTGCGCGGTCAATGTCCGTCAGCTGCATCTGGCTGCGAAGGCGCAGCGCCTCGTCCCAAAACTGCTGACACTGCGGGCACTGCGCAAGGTGGGCGTCAATCACTTCGCTTTCCAGCGCAGCGTCTTCCCCGTCCAGGCGTGCAGAGAGTGCAGACTGGATTTCCTGGTGGCTAATCATCGCGGGTAAGCACCCCATCCAAGCTCGCTCGTCCGGTTCCAAACACCACGATCATAAACAGTGCCGCGGCCAGCACCATCGGGTATTCCACTCCCCCATCTTGTGCGAAAAACCCTTGTGGCAGGTGCACGAAGTAGGCGGCAATCAGAACCATAATGGCCATGCCCCCAGCCACGATGGTGGTCAACAGCCCAATAATGAGGAAGGTGCCGCCGATCAGTTCGACCGTGCCCGCAATATAGGCGGAAAGTTTCGGCTGCGGCACACCGGCACGCGCGAGTTCTTTCGCAGCCGCGTCCATGCCTGTACCAAACCAGCGTTGGTAGCCTCGGGCGATAAACACAACGCCAAGCGCAACGCGCAGGAGAAGGAGTGCGAAGTCGCGCACGGCTGGCCGGTTCATGGCAATAACACTACTCATGGAACCGTCAGGCCACGAACGCAGTCTAATAGTTATGACCCAACAAAAATTGCACCCAGTTATTGGTACCGACGGTTTAACCCGCCCACCGTGGGCGGCAAGCGATCCGTTGCTGCGCGAGTATTACGACACCGAATGGGGCATGCCCGTGCGCGATGAGCAGGGCATGTTTGAACGCCTCTGCTTGGAAGCCTTCCAGGTTGGCCTATCCTGGCGGCTGATTCTTTCCAAGCGTGAGGCGCTGCGCAAGGCATTTTGCGGCTTCGTCCCGGAGACCGTCGCCTCACTCGACATAGAGCCTTTGCTTGCCGACGCCACGTTGATCCGCAACCGCCGCAAACTCCAAGCCTGCGTCACCAATGCCCACGCAACCCTGGCACTACGCGCGGAAGGCACGGACCTGGCGGAGTTCATCTGGTCCTACCAACCCGCCACTACCCCAGAACCGAAGTCTATGGATGAGGTGCCTACGACCTCGCCAGAGTCTGTCCAGCTGGCGAAGGATCTCAAAGCGCGGGGATTCACGTTCGTGGGGCCGGTGACTATGTACGCCTTGATGGAGTCCGTAGGCATCGTGGACACCAACCTGGTGGGCACGTGGCGCCGCGGGGCGTCCGGCGTATGGGTGTAGCGTCACCTTTAGATTTTTGTGGAGCATAGGGGAATCGAACCCCTGACCTTTGCATTGCGAACGCAACGCTCTACCAACTGAGCTAATGCCCCTTGACTGCTTACAGACGTTACTCCCCGTCACCTGTGATGCTAAATCGCGTGGTGACGGGGAGTTTTGTCGAAATTCTTTAGCTTGCGCGTCGGTTGTTAGCTTGCACGCCCGTAGTCGTCATACTCAAAGTCGTAGTCCGGTGCTGTGCGGCGGTAGCGCGGCAGGTGCTCGAAATCTGGGCTTTCATCATCAATGTTGAGGATGACGGCACCGGCGCGCATGCGCTCCCCCTCACGCGATCCAGGGCGTTGTGCCACGTCCACGCCGAGGCGGGCGCGGCGCAGCTGGCGCATACGGCGGGCTCGCAACGCGCGCTCCTGCTTCACCACGCGGCGAAGCGCCACCATGAACCAAAGGGTCAGGCCGATGGTGATTGCCGGCAGTAACCACGCCCAGCCACCTGCCACCACGGCTGCAGTCAGGGAAATCACCGAGGCAACAATCAGGCCGAGGAACGTGCGCTGACGGCGCTGGTAACGGTCCGCGCGGGTGCGTGCGTCCCGGCGCGGGTCGTAACCACCACGACCACGACGCGCCTCAGCAAACGCAAGGTCATCCTCAGTTGCTTCTTCAGTTACTTCTTCTTCGGTCGGATCTTCTGCTTCTGCTGCTTCTGCTGCTTCCGCCTCAACTTCTGATTCAGCCTCTGATCCGTAGCCGAAGTCCTCCGGCGCCAGGTACGTGCCAGCGTCCACTGCCTGTTCGTCAGCCTCTGCGTCTTGAGTCTCTTCGGCTATTTCAGCGTCTTCAGCGTCTTCGACGTGATCGATGACTACCGGTTCTGCCTCGGCAGCTTCAACAACCTCTGCAGTCTCTACCTCAGCAGCGTCTTCGGCGTCTTCAGCGTCTGCGGCGCCAACAGCCTCAACAGCCTCGACGACCTCATAGTCTTCAGCCTCATCGTCGGCGTGGCGGTGTACGTCTGCAGCAGTGAGCTTCGGACGGCGGCGCACACTCGGTGCCACGGTGCCGCCTTCGTGGAGTACGCGCGTCTCATCGAAGCCTTCGCCAGAGCGGCGGATCGGCTTGTTATTGCCAAACAGCATCGGCGCGAGCACAATCACCCACACAACAATGATCAACAAAATGATCAGGCTCAGGCTGCCCATCAGGACGTGTCACCTTTCGTCACAGTTTGAAATCTGCCCTAACGCTATCGGCGCTTAAGTCCGGCCCCCGTCCGGCACGCCGGTTGGTCTTGCCACGATTTTTTATCCCACCCCCAACTACGGCCAGAAGACGTTGCCTCCGCAGCCAACCAAACGGTCTCCAAACACAGATATGCAGGGGAAGATATGCAGGTCTGCAGGTCACGGTCCATTTTCATTAACGGCCACCTTATTGAAAAAACGCTCTGACCAGGGAACCTGCATATCTTCCCCTGCATATCTGTTGAAACCGGAGTGTTGAAACCGGAGTGTTGAACCGGAGTGTTGAACCGGGCTAAACGCGAACACGGCCCCCACTACGGACGGGAAACCTTGCCTCGCTCTACAAGACGGCCAGTTGCCGTGGTGGGATAGTCGTCAACATTCAGGGCGACGAAATGGTGGTCGCGCCACTTGCCGTCGATATGCAGGTTGCGGTGCAGGTAGCCTTCCTCGCGGAACCCGCAGGCGTGCAGCACACGCCCGGACACGGGGTTCGACGGCAAAAATGTGGCCGTCACACGATTCAACCCAATACGGCCAAACGCGTGGTCTACCCCAAGAGCGCAGGCGGCAGTGGCAACGCCCCTACCCATAAACGGCGAATGCACCCAGTAGCCAATCCAGCATTCCGACACCGCCCCGTGCTGGATATTGCCAAGGGTGACCTGGCCAGCAAACTGGCCATCAATGTCAATCACAAAGGGCACAACCGATCCCTCGCCGGCAAGGCGTTTCAGGTTTAGCCAGGAATTTCGCCACGCAACATAGGAGTGGGCTTCTTCCCACGAGCCGTGCGTGGTCGGTTCGACGGGCTGCAGCCACGCTTGATCAAGCAGGCGGGTTTGCATCCAATCGTCCCCGTCGTGGCGGGTGAGGGGGCGGAGGTGGATTGGCGTGGCGTCGGCAAGCAAAAGCCCCGGGGTACGCTCGGGCCAACCCGGGGTGGGGGCGCGGAGAAAATCAAACATTAGGAGCGCTGCTGCAAAAACTCCACGTCAACGATCTCGCCTGGGCGCACGCGTGTGATGCCCTCCGGGATGAGAATCATGGCATTGGCCTCCGCAAACCCGGCAAGCAGGTGGGCCGCGCCACCGCCAGCGCCGGCGAGCGGCTCAACCAAATAATCCCCGGTTTCGGGATCGCGCATCAACCGTGCGCGGATATAGCCACGGCGACCGCCAAAGGACTCAATCGGGCGCAAGGTACGCGCACGCACCGCGCGACGCTGCGTCGCCTTCTTGCCCAAGGAGCGACGAATCGCTGGACGCAGCATGACCTCTGCAACAATCAGCGCTGAGACCGGGTTGGAAGGCAGCAGGAACGCGGGGATGCGCTCCTCCCCCAACAAACCGAAGCCTTGGACCGAGCCTGGGTGCATGGCAACTCGGGTGGTATCAATCTCACCAAGGTCGCGCAGGATGTTAAGCACTGCATCCGCACCCGAACCGCCGATTGCACCCGTGATCACCACGAGCTCACTGCGCGCCACATGGCCCGCGATCGTCTCACGCAGACGGCGCGGCTCAGCGTTAATGATGCCCACGCGAGTCACGTCAGCGCCGGCCTCCTCGGCAGCGGCGGCAACAACGTAGGAGGCAACGTCATAGACTTGGCCCAAGCCCGGCTCACGGTCCACATCCACAAGCTCCAGACCGTAGCTCATCACAGTCACGCGCGGACGCGGGTAGACCAGCACTTTCTGCCGACCCGCCGCAGCCAACAGCCCCAGCTGCGCAGGGCCTAAGACTGCGCCCTGGCGCACAGCGATATCGCCCGGCTGGATGTCAGAACCCGTACGACGCACGAAATCACCACTGGCCACAGGCCTATTCGCAGTCACGCGCTTTGTACCGCGATCAGACCAGGCAAGCGGCAGCACCGCGTCTGCAAGCGTGGGAAGCGGCGCACCCGTAGCCACACGCACCGCCTGCTTCGGCTGCAGACGCAACGGCTTCTGGGAACCTGCATGCACCTCACCCACCACGGGCAGTGCACGCACCGGCTCGCGCGGGGCTACTTCTACTTCTTCGTCGTCCTTTGCAACAACCCGTGACGCCGAGATCGCGCCCGCGCCGCCAACGTCAACGCTTCGCACCGCATAGCCATCCACCGCCGCCTGGTTAAAGCCCGGCAGCGGGTGTGTTGCAGTGATTTCCTCCGCGCACATCATGCCCAGCGCTTCGCTTAACCCCAGGCGAATCGGCTCTGGAGCTACCGCCGCATCAAGCACTATCTCCAGCTGTTCTTCAACGCTGCGCATGGACTGCATGGCTTAGACCTCAGGGTGCTCTGCTTCGTATTCAGCGATGATCTGCTTAATTGCCGTATACAACGCCGGCCCATACTTCGGATCCCGCAAACCAAAATCAACATTCGCCGGAATATAGCCACCCGGATTCCCCAAATCATGGCGCTTGCCCTCATGCACCACAACATGCACCGGATGGCCTTCCGTAATCATCAACTCAATCGCATCCGTCAACTGCAACTCCCCACCCTTGCCAGGTTTGATCCGACGCAACGCATCAAACACAGCACGATCCAGCAAATACCGCCCCGTAGCCACAAGCGTTGAAGGTGCCTCCTCCTTCGACGGCTTTTCCACCATGCCGCGCACCTTCTTCACCACCACCCCATCTACATCCCCATCAGCGTCTTCGACATCAAACACGCCGTAATTAAACACCTCATCAGGCGTGACGTTAAAGGCACACAACACACTTCCCCCGAAGCGCTCACGCACCGCAACCATCTTGTCCATCACACCAGACGGCAACACCAAATCATCCGGCAACATCACAGCAACTACGTCTTCTTCTTCATCCAACGCAGCCTCAGCACACCCCACCGCATGACCTAAACCAAGCGGCTCATCCTGCGTCACCGCAACCGCATCAATTAACCCGAACGCGCGGCCGACCTTCTCCGCCTGTTCATGCTTGCCACGGCTTACCAGACGGTCGCGCAGCGTAGCGAACTCCCCGAAGTGCGCCATAATCTCCTGTTTTTGAGGAGCAACCACAATAGCCAAACGCTTCGCCCCACACGCAGCGGCTTCCTCAGCGATCAGCTCAATGCCTGGCGTATCCACCACCGGCAACAGCTCCTTCGGCACCGTCTTCGTCGCAGGCAAAAACCGAGTACCCATACCCGCCGCCGGAACAACTACGGTGCGCACGCCGTGAAGCGCGCGTTCGGAGCCTTGCTCATTAGACTTCTGCATAAGTCACAACCTTACAGCGAATAAAGGACAGTCCCCGTGAGCGACCCGAGCAGCGCAAAGCAACAGATGAGGCAGGAACATGTGGGGGCGCGCAAGCGCATGCAAACAAATGCCTCCGCAAAGGCCGAGCTGGACCAGACGATTGTTGCGCACACGCGAGCGTGCATGGCCCACTTCGGGGCGCTCGGCCGCTCGATCGCCGCGTACAACCCGTTGCCCTCCGAGCCGGGCCCGGGCGATTTCGCAGCCCAGCTCGCCGCTGACGCTGCAACCCTCTGGCTGCCCATTTCGCTGGCTGATGGTGTGCTTGCTTGGGCACAGTACGACGGTTCGATTGGTGCGGGCGCGCTTGGCATCACGGAACCAACTGGTGCGCGTTTCAACTCGAATGTGCTGCGCTCCTGCGGGCTCATCATCGCGCCAGCGTTGGCGGTGGATCAGCAGTACATGCGCCTTGGCAAAGGTGCGGGCTACTACGACCGCGCACTTACTGGCCTTGATGTGCCCGTGGCGGCGGTGGTGTTTGATGATGAGTTTGTGCAGCATGTGCCACATGACAGCCACGATGTTGCCGTGGACGCCGTGATTACTCCGAGCGGTTTTTTCGTGCGTTAGGGAACCAGGGGCACTGTTTGCGCGTCCAATATGTATGGACGCTATGACACGATTTCGCGCGGTTGCCCACCCGGGCTATCGCCGCGCCATGATGCTGCGCCGGCTGCTAGCCGTGGGGCTTTTGGTGGTTGCGGGGGCCAGTTTGCTTATCGACGCCCACGCCAACGACCCCCTCACCACCACCTTCCGCCAGCCCGTGGCCGCCGGGGCGGTGCTGACAGAAGAAGACGTGGTGTTGAAAAGACTTCCGCCGGAGGTGGTGCCGGAGGGCGCGCTCACCGACCCTGCGCTGGCCGTGGGCCAGATCGTGGCCGCCGGTGCCGCCGCAGGCGAGGTGGTCACCGCCATGCGCTTGGTCGGGCCTGACTTGGTTACGCAGCTGGTGGAAGGCGAACCGCCCGGAGAGCCCTTCACCATGGTGCCGTTGGCGCTGGCAGAGCCCGACATCATGCCGATGCTCACCCACGGCGCGCGCGTGGACGTGGTGGCGGAAGGCCCCGCGGTCATTGCAAGCGGCGGCAAGATAGTCACCGTGGGCGACAACGGCACGGTGCTCGTGTTGCTGCGCCAGTCTCAAGCGGCGGCCGTAGCTGCGGCGTCGCTGGCGCAACCGCTGACGGTGGTGCTGAAACGCTAGGGGTTTAACGCTAGCTGCTACTCGCCGTGGTGCGGTGGGCGCTCATTTTCGTAAAACTCACGGCCGGTGAGCTGCTCAACACCGTCGCCCTCCAGATCAACCACACGCTCCTCATCAGACGTGCCCCCGCTGGATGGTGAGTCAGCCGTACGGTCATAGTCCACGTCCGCCAGACGCTTCACACGGCGACGCTGGCGCGGGTTCGGGGTCTGCTTTTCGTCCTGGTTATGCATCGACGCTGTGCTCATCAAGCTCTGCAATCAAGTGGTTAACCAACGGGCCAATGGTGGCCAGCCCGTCGCGGATTGCCTGGCGGCTCGGCGCCAAGTTCACAACCACGGTGGAGCCAGACACGCCGCAGATGCCGCGCGAGGTGCAGGCATCAACCGCGCCACAGGCCTGGCCCGAGGAACGCAGTGCTTGGGCCACGCCCGGCACCATCTTGTCAATCACCGCGCGGGTGGCCTCCGGTGTCTTGTCACGCGCGCCAACACCCGTACCACCGATGGTCAGCACCAGATCTACGCCACCGACAACGCCGGTTTCAATGGCCTTGCGGATTTCAGACTTCTTGGACTTGGCGTGCACCACCGCATCTACCTGAAAGCCGATCTCAGTCAGCAGCTCTGTCACCAGCGCATGCGTATCATCGTTCGGGCCTTCAAAGCGGCGGTCCCCCACAAGCACTACAAGAGCGCACGGGGTTGTCGGTGCCGTAGTTGCTAACTCTGCGGCACGGAGGAAATCCTCGTCCGGCTCCATAAAATCGAGCGCATCTGGGGCAGCTGACATGGGTTTTCCTCCAATGTGCGGCTATGTTAAGCGGGTTAGATACCCGTCAAACATTACTCGGAACTCAGCGTTGCTTCTACCGTTCTCACGTCATCATTTTCCCCACGCACTTCAAGTGTGACGGTTTCACCAAAATCGTGGGAACGGGTCGCAGCGATCAGCGCATCAGCCGAATCAATCAACCGATCGTTGAGTCGGGTGATCACTTCGCCCTCTTTCAATCCTGCCTGCTCAGCGGGGCTGTCCGGCTCCACCCTGGAAATGCGCGCGCCATGCGTGCCGCTTTCATACACGCTGACCTGCACCCCAAGCATCGGCTGTTTCGCCTCACCGATGTCAATCAGCTGGCGTGCCACACGCTGCGCAAAGTTTGAGGGGATGGCAAAGCCAAGACCGATCGAGCCGCCGCTTTCTGATCCTGTACCGCCGGCCGAAAGCGAAGCGATGACGGAATTCATGCCCACCAGGCGGCCTTCCATATCTACAAGCGGGCCACCTGAGTTGCCGGGGTTGATTGCGGCGTCTGTCTGGATACCGTCCATAAGGGAACTCTGTCCCCCACCCTGACCAGCACGAACCGGACGGTTCAGCGCGGAGACAATACCTGTAGTCACCGTTGCGGATAGGCCCAGCGGGGAACCAATCGCCACAACCTGCTGCCCCACCCGGAGGCTATCGGAGTTACCAAACTCCAGGGTGGGCAGGTCCGTCACGCCCTCGATCTTGATCACGCCGACATCGGTGTTGACATCGGATGCAACGAAGGTGGCGTTGTGGCGCGAGCCGTCATTCAGCGTCACCGTCAGACGACCACCGGAGTTAGCAGCAGCCTCAATCACGTGATGGTTGGTCAGCACGTACCCGTCGGAACTGATGATGGATCCTGAGCCCTCGGCCATGCCACGCATACTCTCCACCTCAATGGACACCACCGCAGGCAGGACCGCCGCAGCGACCTTCTCCACCGAACCATCGGGGGCTTCTTTGACCTCTTGCTGCGCCGGCTGCTCCAACGCCTGGCGCAACTCCGACTGGTTCGAGGAGTTCACACTCCCCGCTACGTATCCCGTCGTACCGCCTACCACCAAAGACGTCACAACCGCCGCCGCTACCGCGGGCCACACACCAGCACGGCGCTGAACACTCTGCTGCGAGTGCTGTGGCTGCGGGGGCTGCTGTGGCTGCTGCCAATATTGCTGTGAGGGAACACCCTGCGGCTGCGGAGGAAAGTCCGGTGAGTATTGATTTGTCATTCCCATGATGATGCCCGCTTCCTCTGTGATGTCGCTCATTCACCAGAAAAATCCAGCATAGAGTTTTCTGGAGGTTTGCTGGGTACCACGCAGCGTCGTCACGTGGGGTGATCACTCAGCGTCGTCACGCTGCGGTACTGAACCCGGGAACACAACGCGGAAACGAGCGCCTTGATCATCCGAGCTTTCCACAAACACTTCGCACTGATGGCGCTGGAGTGCTTGTTTAGTAATGGCCAACCCCAGGCCGGAACCAGGTGTGGAGCGTGTTTCGGTTGCCCGGTAGAAACGCTCAAAGACTTTCTCGCGCTCGGACTCTGGGATGCCGGGGCCGGAATCGTCCACGATCATGACCGCCTTGGTTGTAGCGGTACGCAGGGAGATGCGCACAACACCGTTTTCCGGCGACCACTTCACCGCGTTATCAAAGATGTTGATAATCGCACGACTCATGGCGGCGCGGTCACCATTCATCAGCCACGGCTCCGCACGGAATTTGAAGCTCACATCCGTCCGACGGCGCCGGGCACGCTCAAGCGCTTCATACAGCACCTCATCCAAACGGAACTCTTCCGTCACAGCCCCCGGAGCGTCCTCACGAGCAAGATCCACCAAGTCCGTAATCAGCGCAGACATCTCTTCCATCTGCGCCAACACGTCTCGTTCAAGATCAGCGCGATCCTCCGGAGAAATCTGATTCTCCTGCCCCATGGAGTACAGCATCATCAACAACTCAATGTTGGTGCGCATGGACGTCAGCGGTGTTTTCAGCTCATGACCTGCATCAGCGACCAGCTGTGCTTGACGGGTGCGCGAATCCTGCAGCGTTTCCATCATCTTGTTGAAAGAATCACTGACCTGCGCCATCTCATCGTTGCCATCCACCGGCAAAAGGCGCAGCTCTTCGGTGCGGGTAACTTCATCCACCGCCTTCTTCAGGCGCTGCAGGGGACGCAAGCCAGCCGCAACTACAAGGCTTCCAACAGCCCACGTCAACAGCCCACCTAATCCCGTGATCATCAGCAACGCGGCACCGAAGCTTCCCGCGCTGCGGCCATACGGATCCGCCACCTGGGCCAGCGCAACCCCCGGCCCATCTGGGCTCTGGCGAATAATTACGCGCTCATCACCCAACAACCGGGTCGATAAATAGTCACCGCTCGAAAGCGTGACATACTCGCCACCGACGGGCACCGGATCACCAAAAAACGCCTCTGAGCCTGTAGGCGACACCGCAGCACGAATAAAGGGGTTGTGCTGCTTAAAATCCCAAACCAAGTCTCGCAGCTCATTGGGATCGTCCGTATCCAAACGCTTCGTGTCCTCGAGCAGCAGGTACGCACGAGCGCTCAGTTCACTATCCAAAATGTCCAGCTGCGCTGAGCGGGCAGCCCAAAACGCCACACCGCCCGCAACTAAAACAGCAAGCACCACCAAAGAACTGGTAAGAAGCGCCAGCTGTTGACGCAGCGCTAGACCACGTCCGGACAGGGTGTGCGTGTGAATCGTTGCGTCGGCTTCAACATCAGCCGCGAGGTGTCTGGAGTAGTGCTCGGCTGACTGCCGAAGAATCACGCGGGATTCTCCCGCATCACATAGCCCACGCCACGCACGGTGTGGATCAGGCGGGACTCACCGTCAGCCTCAGTCTTCTTACGCAGGTAGCCAATGTAGACCTCGAGTGCGTTGCCAGAAGTTGGGAAGTCATAGCCCCACACCTCTTCCAGGATCTGCTGACGGCTGAGCACACGGCGCGCGTTCTTCATCAGCAGCAGCAACAACGCAAACTCAGTGCGCGTCAGCGTGATCGGACGCTGGCCACGGAACACTTCACGCGTTTCTGTGTTCAACGTCAGGTCATCGAACTGCATCGTCGCCTGCTCAATGCTGTCCTCAGAGGTTGGTTTCTCCCGGGTACGGCGGAGCAGCGAACGAATACGTGCCATCAGCTCTTCAAGCGCAAACGGCTTCGGCAGGTAATCGTCTGCACCCGCGTCAAGACCGCCGACGCGATCCGCAACGTCATCTCGCGCGGTAAGCATCAGCACCGGCGTGTGATCACCCTGCTCACGCAGGATGCGGCAAACGCCAAGACCGTCAAGCTTGGGCATCATCACATCCAAGATGACCAAGTCTGGGCGATGTATTGCAATAGCCTCAAGGGCCTTCTCACCGTCTTCAGCCTGCTCCACGTCATAACCGTTAAACCGCAGAGAACGCTTCAGGGATTCGCGGACGGCCTGCTCGTCGTCCACAACCAAAATTTTCATGAGCAGAATATTAGCCCAATATGGGCAACCTTTCGTTGATTAGTTAACTTAGAACACAGATGGGGGTAACAAAACCAAAAGCCGGAGCCCCAAGTTGCGGGGATCCGGCTTTGTAGCCTGGGCAGTATTAGAACTGCTCGACGTCAATCAGGCCTGCCTGAGCAGCCTTCACCAGACGGCGCGGGATACGCACCTCCTGGCCGTTAACCTTCACGGTCTGCAGGTCGGCGTTGTCAGCCTTCCACTGCGAGCGGCGCATGCGGGTGTTCGCACGCGACATGCGGAACTTCGGGGTTGCCATTGTTTCTCCTCCTTCGCCTTACTCTGCGGACTTCTTCTTACGGCGAGCCATGCCACCGAAGCGCTGGTTGAACTTCTCAACGCGGCCAGCGGTGTCCATGAGACGCTGAGCGCCGGTCCAGAACGGGTGGGACTCAGAGGTCACGTCAACAACCACGAGCGGGTACTCGTTGCCGTCTTCCCAGGCCTCAGTGCGGTCGGAGGTAACAGTCGAACGCGTCAGGAACTTGTGCCCCGTGCTTGCGTCCTGGAAGATCACCGGGTGGTAATCCGGGTGAATATCTTTCCTCATGTGGATTCGTCTCCCTCAGGATTGAACTTCAGGTCGGTTCGCCATTTTTCGGCGATCGTGCCTGAGTTGGGTGCGAAATTGGTCAACTTCGCCCGGCGATAGCCGAGCAACCTGCAGTATCTTACAGCCCGGGCGCCCCGTTTCCTAATCAGGAGCTTTTGCTTATCGACGCCACACGCAACCACCACTTTCACCCCCTAAGAAATAGGTGGTATACATTCCCATTGCCTTGTGCCCAAGTGAGGCACATCTAATCCATCCCCTTTTTTGAAAGGATTACCCATGCTTAAGGGTTTCAAAGAGTTCATCATGCGCGGCAACGTTATTGAGTTGGCCGTCGGTGTGGTCATTGGCGCTGCGTTCACCGCAATTGTGACTGCGTTTTCTGACAACATCATCAACCCGCTGATCGCCTCCCTGGGCGGCGCGGACTTCTCCGGCTTCGGCTTCCACATCATCAGCGGCAACGACGCTACCTTCGTGGACTTCGGCGCCTTCATCACCGCCGCCATCAACTTCCTGCTCATCGCTGCAGTTGTCTACTTCCTCATCGTTGCACCGATGAACAAGCTGGATGAGGTTCAGAAGTGTCGCAAGGGTGTTGACCCGGAGGAGCCGGCCCCGACCGAGACCGAACTGCTCAGCGAGATCCGCGATCTTCTGGCCACCCAGCAGGGCACCCCGGGCGCCAACCGCTAAAAGCGATTAGGCGATCGCGGCGTAAACCTGTATGGTTGTTTTTCGCTGTTGTCGAAGTACACGTTTACGCCTGCGTCAACCGATTGCATTTGCACCTGTCGCGGACCCTCACTCCGATTGATAAGGTGCTTTCCTCACTGGCAATCATTTGCGTGGGCGGCAGAAGTAAAGGAAGTTACCCATGTCGGCACATTGCCAGGTCACGGGACGTCAGCCGTCGTTCGGCAAGACCGTCTCGCACTCGCACCGCCGCCACTCGCGCCGTTGGAACCCCAACGTGCAGAAGCGGAAGTTCTACCTTCCGTCCGAGGGCCGCACCATCACCCTTACCGTTTCTACGAAGGGTCTGAAAGTTATTGACCGTGACGGGATCGAATCCGTCGTCGCAGCTATCCGCGCACGAGGTGAGAAGATCTAATGGCACGCAATGACCTCCGCCCAATCATCAAGCTCAAGTCCACGGCGGGCACCGGGTTTACCTACGTAACCCGCAAGAACAAGCGCAACAACCCGGATCGCATCACGCTGAAGAAGTACGACCCGGTTGTGCGTAAGCACGTCGAATTCCGCGAGGAGCGATAATCCATGGCTAAAAAGTCCAAGATTGCGAAGAACGAAAAGCGCAAGGAGATCGTCGCCCGCTACGCAGAACGTCGTAACGAGCTGAAGGCGATCATCAAGAACCCGGAGACGTCCGATGAGGACCGTCTCGAGGCTCAGTTTGAGCTCAACCGTCAGCCGCGCGATGCCTCCCCGGCTCGCGTGCGTAACCGCGACTCGCATGATGGCCGCCCGCGCGGCTACCTCCGCAAGTTCGGTGTTTCCCGTGTCCGTATGCGCGAGATGGCTCACCGTGGTGAGCTGCCTGGCGTCCGTAAGTCTTCGTGGTAAGGAGGACTCAAGAAATGAAGCGCAACAATTCGCGTAAGCCGCGCATGGAGCAGTCCCGCCGCCCGAAGAAGAACCCGCTCAAGGCCAAGGGCATTGAGACCGTGGACTACAAGGACATCGAGACCCTGCGTCTGTTCATCTCGGATCGTCACAAGATCCGTTCCCGTCGCGTGACCGGTCTGACCCCGCAGCAGCAGCGTCAGGTTGCTACCGCGGTGAAGAACGCTCGCGAGATGGCTCTTCTGCCGTTCACCAGCCGCTAAGGATCGGTTGACAGCAGCCGAACACCCGCTCTGCCTCTTCGGAGGTTGAGAGCGGGTGTTTTGTTTTCTTTCGCAGCAACCCAGGTCCGACTTCAGCAGATATGCAGGAGAAGATATGCAGGAGCACTGGTCAGAGCGTTTTTTCAATAAGGTAGCCGTTAATGAAAATCGGCCGTGACCTGCGGACCTGCATATCTTCCCCTGCATATCTGTTCTCAGAGGGGCCCGCGGCTACGTGGGAGCGCCACTGTGGGTGGCTGTACGCAAGCCAGGTCCGGGCTTACTCCTCGGGAATAAACACGACCGCGTTGTTGCCACCAGAGCAGGTAAATCCACCGGAGGCGGGCTGACAGCTCATGTCGTAGTACTGCTTGGTAACTGGGCTGTACGTGTTCAGGTGAGTCGGAGGCTTCTTGTTTTCCCGGTAGTAGGCGGCAAAGTCCTCCCCCACTGCCTTTGCAAACCTGTCCGAGGTCAGACTCGTGCGTGGCTCGCCGGCACCGAACGTACGCGGCTTCTCTGAAGTCGTCTCCACAGGCCTTGTCGGGCGCGCCGACGGCGCCGGCGCAGCACTTGACGTCGGGCGTTGGGACGTGGAAGTTACCACGATTGTCTGCGTCTGCGGTTCACCGGTACCTCCGCCTGTGCCGGTGTAAACAAAAAACGCGCCCGCGCCTAGGACAATCGCCCCGACAACCCCGGCAAGAATGTAGATTGGCGCCTTGGACCTCTTCTGCTCTGGCTCCTGGCCCCACTGGTTGGTGTAGTTCCAGTCCTGCTGGGGCGGCGCCTGGTGTGGCGCGTAATGGTTCCACTGGGACTGGTCTTGTGCGCCGTACTGGTACGGACCCGGCGATTGCGGAGGAAACTGCTGGGTGGGAGGGTTCGGGTCCTGCCAATCGTTGCCACGATTATCGTACGGATTCGTCATGTCCAGTTATCTTACTGTTCCTAGTTTGTGCAGGCAGCCTTGGGCATTTGCTGCAATACTTGCCCAAGCTGCCCAGCGATCTGGGTGGCCATCTGTTGGCCTGTTGCGTATTGGCCGTCCGCAGGAGCCACGGTGAGCGCGACGCCGCGGCCGTCTACAAGGCCGAGCTGGCGGATCACGTACCTTCCCGCAGTATCAGGCCCCCATCCCCCTTTGAACTGAGCGCCTGGCATCGTGCCCAAACCGTACGCCTGATCTGGGCTGATGCGCCCCATCATGGCAAGCACGTCGCCGGAGCCTGCAACACACGGCAGGCCTGCGGCAAACGTTGCTTGATCGTGAGTGCTGAACTGTGTTTGCCCGAAAGCGGTAAAACCCGGCCGGGTTATCACCGTGTTCATCGCAATCGGTGAGCCGGCTTCTGCCAGTACGGCCTCCACCTGCGCCGGCGTGACTGCAGCCCAGAGCGATTCAGCAGCCACGTTGTCGGAGACAGTAATTGCAGCCTCTGCAATCGGGGCAAGGCCGGGATCAACGCGCAGCGCCGCAATGGCAATGGGCACCTTGCTGGTAGACCACGCAACGTACGGCCCAGCTTCAGCGCTGGCAAAAGTTTGCGTGCCGTCGGACACAGCCACTGTGGCCGCTCCCCCGTACATGTTCGCTGCCTCATCGGCGATGCGCTGAAGATCTGCCGATAGCTGCGTGTCTGGGTTCTCACTCGGAGTCGCATCAACCACAGACGTTGGCGTGGCAGACTCCGAAGGCACCCCAACCGGCGCGGAATGCACCTCAGTCGGCGCAGGTGGCAGATCGGGCGTGCAGCCCACCAGGAGCGCGCAGAGGGTGAGGGTGGCTGGGGTGGTGAAACGTGGCGTCGGCAAGCAGCAAGCCCCTAGCAGCGAGAGGTGGGCAACGTGCCGCTGATGCGGGCAACACCATCGGCCAGTTCATTAAGCATGGCGAAGCTTTCCTGGTAACCGACCGGGCTGTGGGCCGTAATAGCCACAGCAATATCCCCGTTCGGGCCCGGGATCAGGCCGAACTGGCGGGCCAGGTGACCGTTCTCGTGATCGTTCCACCCACCCTTGAACTTGGCACCCGGAATGCGACCCAGGCCCCAACGCTGGTAGTCCACCACACGCCCCATCATGCCAAGCACCGGCTCGTGGCCGTTGACGCAGCGCAAACCCGAGGCAAACGCAGCCTGATCGCTGGTAGTCCACATGGTGCCCATCTGGTAGCCCGCGGAAGTGGTGGTGCGCGAACCCGCCTCAGCGATGATGCCGTTGAGCTCAGCACCCGACACCTGCGCAAACATACGGTGGGCGGCCGGGTTGTCGGAACGGGTGATGGCAATCTCCGCATCCAGGTAGGACGCCGGGCTCTTGCGCAGCGCGCCGATTGCCACAGGCACCTTCATCGTGGAAAACGCCGGCTCCGCGCGGTTGTCACCGGCAGTGAGCTGCACGCCATCACCGGCAACAGCCACCGTGGCGCGGCCTTGGTGGCGGCCCTGGACGTCTCGAATCAACGCATCCAACTGCGCCTGCGCATTGGCAGTGTTCACCGTGTTCACCGTGTTCACCACACCGGCTTGCCCTGCGGAAGCAGGAGCCAACTGGGCGCGGATGTTGCCCGGGATCTGCGACTGAATATTCGCAGGCAACCCGTTGTACGCCTGCGTGATCACCGGGCCAAGCACCGGGATCTCATACAGCGCCGGGATCGCGGGAAACGCGATGCCAACCGCCAACATTGCGGCGGTGAAACGAGACGACATAGAAACCGCTTTCTCGGATAACTAGTGAGCGAAGTGGCGGGTACCGGTCAGATACATGGTCACGCCAGCTTCCTTAGCTGCGGCAATGACTTCCTCATCACGGATGGAACCGCCCGGCTGAACAACGGCCTTCACGCCGGAATCCGCCAGGATCTGGAAACCATCCGCAAACGGGAAGAACGCATCCGAGGCTGCAACGGAGCCGTTGGTGCGGTTCTTGCCGCTATCCAAGGTATTAGCACGATCCACCGCCAGTTTTGCGGAGTCCACGCGGTTGACCTGGCCCATGCCAATGCCAACAGATGCGCCCTGGCTAGCAATCAGGATGGCGTTGGACTTCACGCAACGCACCGCGCGCCACGCGAACTCCAGGTCCGCCAAGGTCTGCTCGTCTGCCGCCTCACCCGCGGCCAGGGTCCAGTTCTCCACGGCGTCGCCCTCGGCCTGGAACTGGTCGCGATCCTGGATGAGCACGCCGCCGGCGATCTGCTTGATCTCCTCACCCAGCTGCTTCGGCTCCACCTCAAGGATGCGCAGGTTCTTCTTCTCCTGCAGCTTCGCCAACGCGTCCGGCGCGTAGGACGGTGCAACGATGACCTCGGTGAAGATCGGGGCAACCTGTTCTGCAAGCTCAAGGGTGACCTCGCGGTTGCAGGCAATCACGCCGCCGTAGGCGGACACTGGGTCGCAGGCATGGGCTTTGCGGTGTGCGTCTGCAATCGACTCGTCGGATACAGCCACGCCACACGGGTTGGCGTGCTTGATAATGGCCACGCAGGCGCGCTCGTGGTCCCAGGCGGCGCGCCATGCGGCGTCAGCGTCCTGGTAGTTGTTGTAGCTCATCGCCTTGCCGCCGTGCTGCTTAGCAGCAGCAATGCCCCAGCCTTCGCTTTCCAGGCGCGCTGCCTGGTGCGGGTTTTCGCCGTAGCGCAGCTCGGTCGTCTGGGAACCAGCCTCAGCAACAGCCTCAGCACCAGAGCTGATTTGCGACGCCAACCAGCTAGACACAGCCGCGTCATACTTCGCGGTGTGCGTGAACGCCTCCAAGGCGAGTTCACGGCGCTGTTCCAGCTCGAAACCGCCGTTCTTCACGGCCTCAGCGACGTCGCCGTAACGTGCCGGAGAGGTCACCACAGCCACGGACGGGTGGTTCTTCGCCGCCGCACGCACCATGGACGGGCCACCGATGTCGATCTGCTCCACGCACTCATCAAAGGAAGCGCCGGAAGCCACGGTCTCCTCAAACGGGTACAGGTTGACCACGACCAGCTGGAAGGGCTCAATGTTGAGGTCTTCGAGCTGCTTCACGTGGTCGTCTTTACGCAGGTCCGCCAAAATGCCGGAGTGGACGCGCGGGTGCAGCGTCTTCACACGGCCGTCGAGCACCTCAGGGAACCCGGTCACATCCGCAACCTCGGTGACGTTGACACCGGCATCCGCAATCCGCTTTGCGGTGGAGCCGGTGGAAACGATTTCAACGCCTGCATCCCCCAGCGCACGTGCGAGGTCTTCCAACCCTGTCTTGTCATACACGCTGATCAGTGCGCGCTTGATCTGGATACCCATCTTTAGAAGGTCACCTTTCCATTATTCTTGGCCGGTGTGGCTTTGCGTAGCAGGTTCACAATCTGGCTGCGTTCTGCTTGCTTGATGCGTTCGTGGAGTGCGTCTTGCGTTTCGCCGTCTTGGACCGCAACTGCGTGCTGGGCAATGATTTCACCGGTGTCCATACCGGCATCCACGTAGTGGACGGTACAGCCGGTGACTTTCACGCCGTAGGCCATGGCGTCACCCACCGCGTTTGCTCCCGGAAAAGCTGGGAGTAACGACGGATGCGTGTTAATCGTCTTACCCTCAAAGCGCGACAGGAACGCCTCGCCCAAAATGCGCATAAAGCCCGCAGAGACAACCAGGTCCGGCGATGCGGACGCGACCACCTCCGCCAGGTGCGCATTCCACGCGTCACGGTCCGGCTGCATTGCAACCACCTCGGTGGGGATACCTGCCCGTCGTGCACGATCAAGTGCAGGGCATTCCTTATCCGCCACCACAAGGCTGACACGGTAATGGCCATCCTGGTTATCCAAGATGGCCTGCAAAAGTGTGCCCGATCCGGACACCAAAACAGCGACGTTGACACTCACGCCGCATAAGTCTAGTCCCTGCGGAATCTCGCGATGGCCCAAGTGGCCAAACCCGCCACCGCCGTCCAGATAAAGACGGCAAGTGCGCAGGTCCAAGGGTTAGCGCCAACCCAGCCGTAGGCGCCGACGGCACCACCCGTGTAGAAGACCATCAGCAGACTAAGGGTGGTGGCGATGGTGGCGGTGGCGATAGCGTCGATAAGCGAAAAGCTCCGGGTGAGCACAAAGCGCACGAGCACTGCGGCCGGGATCAGCATCAAGGCGGGCGCCCAGGTGCCCACGGTGGCGGGGACGGCCGCGAACAGCGGGAACGGGGGCAGCGCGGCGCTGGTGGTGCTGAACAGGGAGACAGAGGCGTCGGCGTAGTCAAAGCTTCCGCCGAGCAGCACGGACATCGTGGCAACGGCCGCATTCGGCACATACGCCAGGCTCAGCAGCGCCAGCGCGAGGCCGCCAACCCAGCCAAGGTGGGGGTAGGCGGCAAGTGCCTCCCCCACCCTCGCGTGCTGCACCGCGAGCATGACCAGGTAGACGCCAAGGGAGACCAAAAACAGGTTGCGCAGAAGCCGAGTGGCCGCGAGTGTGGCGTCCACAATCAGCTCAGGCAAATTGACTCGGCGCGCCAGCGCGCGCCACACCACCGGAGATACGCCAAAGATAAAACCGATCAGGTGCACACCCAGCGGGGCGAACAGCGCCGCGGCAGGGTTGGGTGCCTCGAACGCATAGACATAGGAAGCGTCCGTGACCATAAACAGCGCGATGGCGCTTAGCGTGATGGAGCTGCCGACCAGCAGCGTCAGGATCGCCGCCAAATCAAGCACGCTGACGCGTTCCTTCGTGGCACTGCGCACCCGCGACGCAATCAACGCCGCGATGCCAATGGCGGGCAAGGTCGGAGCGTTAGACAACGCCACCCCGCTAATACGCATGGGCGCCGCGTTCACGCTCAGCCACGCCTGGCCAATAGAGCCGGGCAGGTACGACACCCGCAGCCCCGCGATCAGGATGACGGCCAAGCAGACCACCACCACCGTCAGTGCCAAGACAGCGAGCGGACCCACCACTGAGGGTGCGTAGTGGCGCAATCGCTCGCCCCAGGTTTCTGGTTGCTTCGGTTGCGGCTTTTCGCGCTTGACCCCCGGCATGAGGGCTTTTACCTGTCGACGCCGCGTCGACGCCCGAGGTGCATGGTTGGTACTCATCGACGCCTACTTTGCCACCTCTATGGGGGTGGAGGCACCATAGACACTCGTTAGACCGCGTTATAGCGGTTGATAAGTGGGGCTGATGTGACTGGTGGAGCGATGTAACGTTTCGAGTTTTCGAAACGACTTACTTTTATCTGAGAAACGGCTTGCCCCACCGAGACCGATTCGTTACAGTTACCACGTCTAGATAACGAGATGGTTACGACCGTATTGCTGAACACCAACAAATCAGCAAAACCGGTCAAGACTTACGGATCTTAGAAGAGGCAGAATGTTCAACTCGACTCGCGCGGGCGGCAAGCACCGCAAGCAGACGGCAAACAAGGGCCGCGTGGCCATGGTTGCTGTCACCACCGGTGCCGTTTCTACCGCTGGCCTGTCCGGCGCCGCCGCAGCTGACATCCTTTCCGGCAAGCCTGCCTCTAGCGACGTTGAGATTAAGCTCGCCGCTGACGTAAACAAGCTGACGGACGCGCCTGAGATGCTCACGGATGCAGCCCCCCAGGTGCTGGCCATTGCAGAGTTCAAGCCGGTTGAGAACCTCACCGCGCAGCTGGCTAAGGCTGTGGAGCACTCTGAAGAGGTTGCCGCAGCTGACCGCGCTGCGCGCATGCCGGTAACCGTCCGCCCGGCAGAGGGTGCGTTTACCTCCGGTTTCGGCCCGCGCTGGGGCACGATGCACAACGGCATCGACATTGCTAACGCAAACGGCACCCCGATTGTGGCCATCCAGGACGGCGTTGTGATTGACGCTGGTCCGGCCCAGGGGTACGGCCTGTGGGTGCGCATCCAGCACGAGGACGGTGCAGTGTCCCTGTACGGCCACATGCAGAGCATTGACGTTTCCGTGGGGCAGCACGTGACCGCTGGCCAGCAGATTGCCGGCATGGGCAACCTCGGCTTCTCTACCGGCACGCACCTGCACTTTGAGATCCACCCAGACGGCACGAATCCTGCCGACCCGATTCCGTGGTTGGCCGAGCGTGGCGTAGTTATCTAGTGCCCACAAGACCCTCCAGGGGACCCGCCACCGAGCGTTTCGGTGGCGGGTTTTGGGCGTTTTAGGGCGCCGTTAGCGTCTTCGTGCCCCTATCCGATGCTTGCTATCCGACTTTTACAAACATCGGATAGCAAAGGTCGGATAGCACCCATACACCCCGCCGAAGCGCTAACCCACTTCTACGCTTAAGGAAAACCACAGATGCCGCTCAGGTTTGAATCCCCCACCCCCGCAAACCACACCAGTCACACCAGTCACTTAAAATAACTTTTTTCACTCATGAAACACGCCGCTGACCAGTGCCTTTGAACAGAAAATGAAACAGCCATTCGACAAAACCGCACGTCAGCGCGTTGCCAAAGTATTTTTGGGTAGCTAGATTCTACGGCGGACAACTCTGCACCGGCAGAGCATAAAACCTAAAACCGTTTCCCCTACCCAGACGAAAAGGCATCGCTTTCATGAAGTTTTCCCGCCGCCCAGTCTCCGCTGCGGTAGCTGCAACCGTTGCTGCTGCGCTTGTGTTCAATCCGGCGACCGCGATCCAGGCAAACGCCGTGACGTTCAACATCAACGGTGCGCCCGTGGCAGACGGCGGGCAGGCTCTGCGTGCCGTTGCTGGTGCAGTTGGCGCGGTTGTGGACACCGGTGCGACGTTTAGCTACGCGGGCTACAGCGTGGTCTATGACCCGCGCTCGCTTGGCAAAGGCCTGAGCGACGCCTTTGCCCCTAGTGGTGACAATGCTGTGCGTTACCAGACTGGCCGCACCGCGGACGGCCGCACTGTAGTCACCCCGACGGTTGGTACGTTCACCTCTGGCTTCGGTCCGCGTTGGGGTCGCATGCACAACGGCATTGACATTGCCAACAACATTGGCACCCCGATCTATGCGGTGATGGACGGCACGGTTATTAACGCTGGCCCCGCCCAGGGCTTCGGCAACTGGGTTGTTATCAGGCACGCTGGCGGCGAGGTGTCCGTCTACGGCCACATGCGCGATTACAACGTCAGCGTTGGCCAGCAGGTTCGTGCTGGCGAGCAGATTGCCAAGATTGGCAATGAGGGCCACTCCACCGGCCCGCACCTGCACTTTGAGATCAAACCGGACGGCGTGAACCCGACCGACCCAGTTGTGTGGTTCAAGCAGCAGGGCATCCGGATCTAAAAGCCGGAGTTACAAGCCCTACAGCTTCTCCATCGGGACGCCACCGATGAGCATGAGGCGAACGGTGCCTGCGGAACCGAAATCCACTGTGACGGTTTCGCGCACGCCACTGCCTTCTACGGTAAGCACCTTGCCAAGTCCGTACTTGGCGTGATTGACACGATCCCCCGGGGCCAGGTCCAGGTTCTTGTTCACCTTCACCTCGCCTGCAAGGCTGCGGCGCGGACGCTTGGTCCGCGAAGGCACCGGAGCGGGGCTGCCCCAAGCGCTACTGGAGTGGTATTCGGGTTCCGGTGCAAGCCTGCGCCAGTCGATGAGGTCCTCCGGGACCTCTGCGAGGAAGCGACTGGCCGGGTTTGTTACCGGTGAACCCCACGACGATCGCAGGATGGCGCGCGTGAGATACAGCCGCTCCCGTGCGCGCGTAATGCCCACGTAGGCCAGGCGACGTTCCTCCGCCAGCTCCGCGGGATCCCCCAGGGAGCGCAGGTGCGGGAACTGTCCGTCTTCCCAGCCGGTGACAAAGACCACTGGGAACTCCAGGCCCTTCGCTGTGTGCAGCGTCATCATCGTGACCACACCTTGGTCGTTTTCCGGGATCTGGTCCGCGTCCGCCACCAGGGAGACCTTCTCCAAAAACGCCTGCAGTGAGCCCGGCGCGGGCTCGCCGTCAGACATGACTGTATCCAGCTCATCCTGGGACATGTACGCCATCTGGTTCGCGGCCTCGGAGGAAAACTCGCGCGCAACCGACACCAGCTCATTGACGTTGTCTAGGCGCGCCGCATCCTGCGGGTCGTTGGAGGCCTCAAGCTCTGCCTTGTATCCGGTGTCTTCCAGAACTGCGGTGACAAGCTGGCCAAGGTCCGGCATGCCGGTGACGTCATTGCGCATCTCAGGCATGCGGCTGCGGATGCCGTCCATCAGCTCAACAAAGCCCTTGATGGCGTTGACGG
The DNA here is from genome assembly GCF_001806945.1 of Corynebacterium sp. HMSC30G07. NCBI lineage: Bacteria > Bacillati > Actinomycetota > Actinomycetes > Mycobacteriales > Corynebacteriaceae > Corynebacterium > Corynebacterium sp. HMSC30G07. The sequence continues at coordinate 371,723 of NZ_KV786473.1, forward strand.
AGCGAGACGCCAGCATGTCCACGTCTCCGTTTGCAGCATCACGCAGTGCCGCGCCGAAGCTGACGTTGTTGTTCTCAGCGTGCAGCGCCACCATCGCCTGAGCTTTATCCCCGATGGCACGTTTGGGCACGTTCACAATGCGGCGCAGACTGACCGTGTCGTCCGGGTTTTCCAGCACCTTGAGGTAGGCCACAATGTCACGGATCTCACGGCGCTCATAGAACCTCGTGCCGCCGACCACCTTGTACGGGATGCCGGAGCGGATGAAGATATCTTCCAGCGCGCGCGAGGCGTTGTTGGTGCGGTACATGATCGCAATATCGGAATAACGCACGCCGGCATCTGTCAGCGTGTCAATCTCCGAGGCGATAAAGCGCGCCTCGTCGTGCTCATTGTCAGCCACGTAGCCGACAATCTTCTCCCCCGCCCCATGCGCAGTCCACAGCTTCTTCGGCCTGCGGTCAAGGTTTTGGGCGATCACCGCGTTGGCGGCGTTCAAGATGTTTTGCGTGGAGCGGTAGTTCTGCTCCAGCACAATGGTGGTGGCGTTTGGGTAGTCGCGCTCAAACTCCTCAATGTTGCGGATCGTGGCACCGCGGAACGCGTAGATGGACTGATCCGAGTCACCCACCACGGCAAGTTCTGGCGCATCCGGGCCATCGCCCACCAGCGTGCGAATCAGCACGTACTGCGCGTGGTTGGTGTCTTGGTACTCATCCACCAGCACGTGGCGGAAGCGCCGACGGTAGTACTCGGTGACCTCCGGGTGCTGTTTGAAAATCCGCACCACCTCACCAATCAGGTCATCAAAATCAAGCGCGTTGGATTGGCGCAGCCGGCGCTGATACTCCACGTACACCTGCGCCACGGTGGTTTCAAACGGGTTGTGTGTCTGTGCGGCGTTGGCCTGCGCGGTATCCGGATCAATCAGCTCGTTTTTCAGATTCGAAATCGCGTTAGCCAGCGTGCGCGGGGTGAACTTCTTCAGATCCAGGTTGAAGTCTTTGGCAATCATGCCTAGCAGCCGGCGCGAATCGTCCGAGTCGTAGATGGTGAAGTTGGTGTTCAGCCCCGGCACCAGCTGCGCCTGCTGGCGCAGGATGCGCACGCACACTGAGTGGAACGTGGCTACCCACATCCGCTCTGCTTCAGGGCCCACAAGCGCGGCCACGCGCTCACGCATCTCTGCCGCGGCCTTGTTGGTAAACGTGATGGCCAGAATCTGCCACGGTGTTACAGACCGGTTTTGCAACAAGTGAGCGATGCGCCGCGTGAGCACCGCGGTCTTGCCGGAGCCTGCGCCAGCGACGATGAGCAGCGGGGAACCTTGGTGCACGACAGCTGCCTGTTGCTGCGGGTTCAGGCCAAGTGTGAGATCGGTCTGGTTGGTCATGGGTTAACACCCTACTCACCGATGGCACACACGCTTTCCCACCGTTCGAACAGCCGTATAATAAGCCAGCATGAGCGAACTTGAGATCCGTATGCCTTCCGGTACAGATGACCCGTTGTCAGACGCGGAGATCCAGCAGTACCGCAAGGAAATCGATCGTCTGGACAGGGTGATTCTGGACGCGGTGAAGCGTCGCTCCGAAATCTCCCAGGCAATCGGGAAAACCCGCATGGGTTCAGGTGGCACAAAGCTTGTGCACACCCGCGAGGTTGCCATTATTAACCAGTTCCGCGATGAGCTGGGAGAAGAGGGCCCAGTACTGGCCCAAGTCCTGTTGCGTCTGGGCCGCGGCAAGCTGGGTTAAAGCGGTTAAGGCTCCAGCGAGTCGAGCACGACCTCGAACTCTAGAAGCTCCGCCTTCTGAGACACAGGCTTGCGCTCCTGGCCGTCTTCGCCCTTCGTGGAGCCGTGCGATGCGCGTCCTTGGCCTGCCCACCACGCCCGGTAGGACTCTTCGTCTGCCCAACGGGTGACCACAAAGTAGCGGTCTTCGCCTTTCACGGGGCGCAGCAGCTGGAAGCCTTCGAACCCCGGCTGGGTGTCAATGGCGTGTTTACGTGCGGCGAAACGGCGCTCTAGCTCCTCGCCGGCACCTGGCACATTGTCGGGCAGAGAAATCGCGTTTATTTTCACAATGCTCATGGCGCCCATTATGCGTGGGAATTCTCTACCTTGGAAGGTATGGCTGATATCACCACCACCCCAAGCTGGAATGCCCTTGAGTCCCTGCACGCTGAAAAGTCCAACATCACGTTGCGCGAGCTGTTCGCCGAGAACCCGAATCGTGCTGATGAGCTGACGTTTGACGCTGCTGGTCTGCGGGTTGATTTTTCGAAGAACTTGATTGACGCGCAGGTGCTAGAGCAGCTGCGTAATTTGGCGCACGATGCGGAGCTTCCCCTGCTTATCGACGCTATGTTTACCGGCGCCCACCTCAACTCCACCGAGAACCGCGCAGTGTTGCACACCGCGCTGCGTATGCCTGCGGACCAGGATCTGAAGGTTGACGGCCAGGATGTCGCGGCCGATGTACACGAGGTCTTAGGCCAGATGCGTGATTTTGCTTCCGCGTTGCGCTCCGGTGCGTGGCTGGGGTATACGGGCCGCACGATTAAGAAGATTGTGAACATTGGTATTGGCGGCTCGGACCTGGGCCCGGCGATGGCTACCAAGGCGCTGCGTGCATATGCAACGGCAGGCATTAGCGCGGAGTTTGTGTCCAACGTGGATCCTGCGGATATCGCCGCGGTGCTGGAGCGCTGCAATGCGGAGGAGACGTTGTTCATTATCGCGTCGAAGACGTTTACCACGCAGGAGACACTCACCAACGCGCATGCGGCGAAGCGTTGGCTGCTGGAGCAGTTTGACGGCGATGAGTCTGCAATTGCAAAGCACTTCGTGGCGGTGTCCACCAACGCAAAGAAGGTTGCGGAGTTTGGCATTGACACTAAGAACATGTTCGGGTTCTGGGATTGGGTTGGCGGCCGCTACTCCATGGATTCCGCGATTGGCTTGAGCCTGATGGCGGTTATTGGCCCGATTGACTTCATGCGCATGCTTGAGGGCTTCCACGCCATGGACCAGCACTTCCGCACCACCCCGTTTGAGCGCAACGTGCCCGTGCTCATGGGCCTGCTCAACGTTTGGTACCGCAACTTCTACGGCGCACAGACCCATGCGGTGTTGCCGTACTCGGAAGATTTGTCGCGCTTCCCGGCGTACCTGCAGCAGCTGACTATGGAGTCCAACGGTAAGTCCGTAACCAAGGACGGCACGCTGGTTACCTATGACACGGGTGAGGTCTTCTTCGGTGAGCCGGGCACGAACGGCCAGCACGCGTTCTTCCAGCTCATCCACCAGGGCACGTCGCTTGTGCCGGCGGATTTCATCGGCTTTGCACGTCCAAAGGAGGACTTCCCTACTGCGGACGGCACCGGCTCCATGCATGACCTGCTTATGGGCAATTTCTTCGCACAGACCAAGGTGCTCGCCTTTGGTAAGACGTTGGATGAGGTGGTTGCGGAGGGCGTCGATAAGCAACTGGCTCCGCACAAGGTGATGCCGGGCAACCGTCCGACTACCACCATCCTGGCCGAGGAGCTGACCCCGCAGGCGCTTGGCGCGCTGGTGGCGTTGTATGAGCACATCACCTTTGTGGAGGGTGCCATCTGGGGCATCAACTCCTTCGACCAGTGGGGCGTGGAGCTGGGCAAGCAGCAGGCCAACGACCTGGCTGCCGCGGTGCAGGGCAAGGAAGCCCCGGCTAGTGGCGACGGTTCTACGGACGCCCTGATCACCTGGTACCGGGAGCACCGCTAATGGGCGAGCAGGTCTCCGCGGACTCGTATACGCCGCGGCAGCGCACGGTGTATCGCCAAAAGCTGGAAGAAGAGCTGGAGGCGTTTGACCGTCACCTGCAGGAGGCGGAGTTTACGGATCAAGGCACGATTGGCCTTGAGCTGGAGCTGAATCTTGTGGACGATCAGATGCAGCCGCACCCCAACAACCAAGCGGTGCTGGCGGGCCTAAGTGATGAGTACCAGTCTGAAATCGGGCAGTTCAATGTGGAGCTCAACCACCCGCCGCTGCCCATTGCAGGCGATGGACTCGCGGAGCTGGAGCAGGGGCTCAAGCAGCGTTTCAGGGAGGTGGTTACCGCTGCCAACGCCGCAGGCTCGCAGGTGGCCATGGTTGGCACCCTGCCGACGCTGAGCACGCAGTTTTTAGAGGGGCCGAATTGGATGACCCCGGAGAACCGCTACGCGGGCCTGGAGAATTCCGTGATGGAGTCGCGCGGCGAGCTGGTCAACGTGGACTTGTGGCGCGAGGAGCACTACACACACGATTTTGATGGCATCGCGCCAGAATCCGCGTGTACCTCCGTGCAGCTGCACCTGCAAGTCAACCCCAACATGTTCGCCAGCGCGTGGAATGCCTCGCAGGCGATTGCAGGTGCCCAAGTTGCGCTGTCTGCAAACTCCCCGCTGTTTCTCGGTCACCGCTTGTGGCACGAGTCGCGCATCCCCGTGTTCACCCAGTCCGTGGATACGCGAACCAAGGAGCTGATCAACCAGGGCGTGCGCCCGCGCGTGTGGTTTGGTGAAAGCTGGATCACCAGCGTATTCGACCTGTTTGAAGAAAACGTGAGTTACTTCTCTCCCCTGCTTCCGGAAGGCCGCGCAGAGGCCGGCAAGCCGGAGATGCTTGGGGATAGCCCGGGGCTGCACTACCTGAACCTGCAAAACGGCACTATCTGGCGCTGGAACCGTCCGATTTATGATCCGAACGGACCTTTAAGCCACATCCGTATTGAAAACCGCATCCTACCAGCAGGTCCGACGCTGAAGGACACGGTTGCAGACGCCGCGTTTTACTACGGTTGTGTGAAAACCCTGGCGGAGCAAACCCGACCTGTCTGGTCTCGCTTGAGCTTTGAGAACGCACGCGAGAACTTCATCCAGGGCGCCCGTCACGGTTTAACTGCCAACCTGCACTGGCCAACGCTTGGCACCATCCCTGTTACGGAGCTGGTGGAAAACCATCTGCTCCCAATCGCGGACGAGGGCCTGCGTGCCTTACACGTAGGCAAGGCGTGCCGTGAGGAGTACCTCGGCATTATTGAGGGCCGCGTACGCACCCGACAAAACGGGGCAATGTGGCAACTTAACGCGCTGAATAAACTTGCGCCTGCCACCACACCGGAATCACCAGTGCGAAAGAAGGCGCTCAAGGAGCTGATGCGGCACTACCTGAAGAATCAGGAAAGCGGCGCGCCGGTTTACACTTGGTCATTGGATATTTTGTAGGGCAAGATAGGCCGAATGCAGAGCATCATCGACTGGATCGTTGGCCTTATGGAAGTCCTCGGCGCCCCCGGCGTTGGTATCGCCATCTTGTTGGAGAACCTGTTTCCGCCAATTCCTTCCGAAGTGGTGCTGCCGCTTGCCGGCTTCACCGTGGCCCAAGGCTCGCTAAACCTGGTCAACGTGTTCATCTGGTCGGTACTGGGATCAGTCATCGGCGCCTACATTTTGTACGGCGTTGGCGCGTGGCTGGGCCTTGAGCGTCTGCGCAAGATCGCGGACTGGATGTGGCTGGTGCGTGTCTCTGACGTGGATAAGTCCATGGAGTTCTTTCACAAGCACGGCAAGCCGTCCATCTTCTTCGGCCGCCTCATCCCGGGAATCCGCTCGCTGATCTCCATCCCGGCTGGCCTGGACCGCATGAACCTTGTCATGTTCGGCATGTGGACCACGCTGGGCTCCGGCATTTGGAACGCCATCCTGATCTTCCTGGGGCTCAAGCTTGGGGAGAACTGGGAGCAAGCCACCGCCTGGGCCGACACCTACTCCAAGGTGATCTACGTGGTGCTCATCCTGATCATCCTGGGCTTCTTGGCGTACTTCATCCGCCGCGCGGTGAAAGAGCGTCAGGTGTAAAGGAGTACCGCATGAAAGCTCCCCGCAAACCGCACAACATTGCTCTCGCACTATACGAAGCGACGCGCGAGCATGCTACTGAAGAGATTCCTTTCCCACCGAGGGATGGGGAAGCTCCCATCGCAGATTTCGTGAAGAGTCTCCCGGCGGGCCAAACCGAGGGCTCCGACTGATTTTGGCCTGTAGTTTGAGTACCCCGGTGTTGAGAGTGTGCAGCTGCCTCAGGAAATCTTTTCCTCCTGAGCCCAGTACGTAGCAAAATCAGGCAGTTCCTCAACTCTGAAATACCGCGAGTGGGTAACCTTCAAGTGCTCTAATCCAGAGGAGCCAATAACTACAATCTCAACGTCAGGATTGTGGTTAGCTTGCTCTTCCTCGAGCCTCCGCAGGATCGCTTCACGAGCGTCCGTGTACTCTTCAATCCTTCGTTCACCAGTTTTCCGGTTGAAAACTATCAGAAAGTGTTTCACCTTTCCCCCTCACCCTTCTCCCTCGTAGGCACTGAGACTTTGCGATAGAGCTCGCAGAAATTGAATAAGGTTTAGAATACTCGAAGCCTGCTCGCTGGTGACCGTCTCCGAATGCGACAATGCCTGAAATGCTTCGGACCGAATGAGGTGCAACCGTGGATTCAGCGGAACACCCAGCGGAATTTTTGCTAGCTGTCTCATTGAAATCAAGCCGTCTCTGATACTTGCGGCACGCTGGCGCTCAATGTTGTTTATCTCCCGCGCATTTGATACAAGTGCATCAAAAATCTTCGCGAGTTGCTCATCTTTCGGCCGGTAATTGGCTTCATATCGGATTCGGCGGCCCGTTTTATCCGCTAGTTGTTCAAAGGTATTGGCCCATTCCGACTGAAGCAAGGTTCGTATCTGAAGTTCAACAATGCCTGCCGCAGAGTGAATCACTAAGTGGATCGCCCGGTAGCCTCCGGGCTGTGGCCGGGCGATGTAGTCACGCTCGATGACACGGTGCCCCTTTGATTTCAGTATTTGTTGAAGCTCGAAGGAGAGGAAGCGTAGATCATCGTGAAGCACATTTACGGTTATCCGAGCTCCAGCAAAATCCCACATTCGGCCAAGCTGTACCTTCGCAGATTGGTCCATGTGGGATCTTCTAATTTTGTCGCCGATTGTTGACTGCGATTTCACCCGATACGCACTAACAATATCCGGACTTTGTCCTTCCCGTCCAAAGATCATCCGTGCAAAATCCGCACACGCGTCAGCTGTCTGTCTGGCTAGCTGGTCATGCCAGAAGATCATCTCTGGGGCCTCGATCGGAACGCTGGCATTGCCAGCAAAATACTCCCCAAGTTCATCGAGTTTGCGCTTTCCCCAAGGCCGTTTGTCGTCTAAAAACTGAAAGTCCATTATTCCCCCCTCTACTGGGACTATATCAGGGTGCCGGCTGGCACTTCGGGCACCACCAAATAACCCGCTCCAAGTCCCCTTCCCCACCCAAAAACCCTTTCTGGATTATCGTGCCGCAGCGCCTGCACGGCTTGCCGTAGCGCCCGAACACGTAGCTCGTCTCGCCCGCTCGCTTGATGCCGGTTGTCACCCTCACCGGTTCGTCCTTGTTCGCCCACATCAGGCGCCGCGCAAGGTGCACATGCTTATCGACGTCCACGTCACCCACCCTTTCCGCCGGGTGCGTCCCCGCGAGAAAGTTGATCTCCGCGCGGTACTCGTTGCCTATCCCGGCAAGGTTGCGCTGATCTAAAAGCGCGCGGCCGATCTCCAGCTGTGGGGTCGCCGTGATGCGGCGCACTGCTTCGGCGGCGTCGAAGTCTGGCGCCAACACATCGGGGCCAAGGTATCCCATCTCCTGCTCAAACTCGCGGGCGGGAAACACCCGCACGACGCCCAGCCAGAAGCCTACGAGTTCGATGGGTGGCCGTTGGGCGTCTTCAAGCAGGAGCACCACTCGCGCGGCATGGGCTGGCTTCTTCCAGCGGGTGCCGGCGCGGTGCATCGCCCAGGTGCCCTCCATTTTCAGGTGGGTGTGCAGGATTTGGGGCTGGTGGCCGGGTGCGGCGAACTGCATGAACAGGTGCTTGCCGTAGGGCCAGACGCGCACACACGTCATGCCGGTGAAGTCGACGGTGGCGTAGCGCGGCACCCGGATCGATGTTTTGAGCACCTCGCGACCTGTCATCCACTGCAGGCGCTTGGAAAGCTGATAGACCGAATCCCCTTCAGGCATGCCCGGAGTCTACAACGCTAGGCCGTTGCGGGATTGAACCACATCGCTTCCGGGAAGCGAGCGAAGTCGCTGTCAAAGGAACACCCTGACGTCCCATACTCAATTGCAAGGGCAGCGAGATGTGCATCAGTCCAAGGTTTCCTGTTGCTCCATGCTTCTTCTTCGAGCATCCCAAGAACATCATCAATATTTGTAAGGTCAGTAGCCGGGCGGTAATCGAACTCGGGTAAGACAAGCGCGAAGCATCAGCCAGCTCGATGGTGACGGCAACGCCGCCGTCCACCAGCGTTTCCTCAACAATCACCGCACCTGGCTGCAACTGCGCGTGTCGGGCAGCAGCCTCGGCAGTACCGTAGCCCAGCGCATTAATGCCGCGGGCGGCGGCGCGCTTGCCGCAGGCGGCAGCGT
>NZ_KV786473.1:380253-382515 GCF_001806945.1 Corynebacterium sp. HMSC30G07
CGCTTGCCGCAGGCGGCAGCGTTGTCATCATCAAGACACACCACAAGGTGGCCGCCTGCGGTCACGCGATCCGCAAAAGCATCGAAAACCTCAAAATAGGCCTCATGAGTACCGAAGTAATCCAGGTGATCCGGCTCAATGTTGGTGATCACGGCAACGTCCGGCTTGTAACGCAACAGCGACGCGTCAGACTCATCAGCCTCAGCCACGAACACCTCTCCCCCGCCGTGGTGCGCGTTACGGCGAGCAGGACTTGGGCGTAGCCCTCCATAAGCTCTCCAAGCAAATCCGAGCGGCGAATCACCGCAATGCTCTCCTCCTGCGCCGCCAATGCCAATGAGGTGGACGCGAGAAAGATCAACTGCGGGTTGCATCATGGTTCCTTAATCTACGTAACTTCTACTTGGCTGACTCAGCGGCTTCCGCGATCCGGCGGGCGATGTCTTCCGCCACGTCACCCGCACCAGTTTCGGCGAGAGCGTGACGCATCTGTGCAGTGCGCTCAGGGTTAGCAAGTACGTCATTGACTGCGGTGTAGAGGGCATCGGGGGTGGCGGGTGGTCAACGGGGGTGATGCTTTCTACAGAACCGGAGACTCCTATGCGTTGCTTGCGCAATACTTTGCGTACAAAGAACAAACAGAAGGGGGAAATCCAGTGTTGAAAAAGTCTTTTGTTGTGCTTTTGGGGGCTGTGCTTGTGTTAAGCGCCTGCGTGCCCAGCCAGAAGATTGAGTCACTTGGCAAGGAGGCCGGCACTGACGTTGCTGCTTCTGGGCCACGCGGTTTCACCTTTGAATCCGGCTTCCTCGAATTCGGCGACTTCGATCCTTATGCACTTGGCGACGATATCTTTAACCCCTGCACCGAAATCACGTTGGACGAGTACGCGGCGGCGGGGTTTCCGGGGATTGAGGTTGAAGGTGATGGAGCAACGTTTCATGGCCACAACGCGTGCGACATTCCGCCCACCGAAGAACAGTTCGCTCGATATGTTGTAACCGGATTTCACAATGGAAGACCGAACCGAGAAATGATTGAGATGCAGGGGCTACTGCTCCCGCAGTACACCTCAGAACTTATCCCCGAGTTATTCGCTTTTGCAGCGATCGACCATGATCCAAGCGATTGTTACACACAAATTGATACGTTGCGAGGAGGCTTCGGCGCAGCGGCAGGAAGTCTTGCATCGGATGTGACGCAAGACGAGATGTGTGAGCTTGCGATTGAAACCACCGAGCAACTCTTCCTGAAATTCGGCACCGGCGATGTCCACTAAAGTGTGCACGCAAAAGATTCCCTTCTTCGACGGCACCCTCTAAGCTTCTGCCCCATAAACGTAATTCACAAATAAATGGGGGTTATTTTGTCGCAACACGTGCGCCTTGACACCGAATCTTTGTTGGCCGGCATCAGGATGCTTAAGGAAGAAGCTTTATCAGTCAAGAAATCAACACTCTGGTCTAAGCTGTCAGGCCTCGCAACTTTCTCCAACGTCACCGGCTACCGCGAAGCGGGTCAGGCGTTAGGACTTATTTCATCAACAAGCGCGCCCGAATCATTCAAGGTCTTGAGTTCACACCTGATGGACGCGGCGAACGTGTCAGAGATCAACTTGAAGAACATGAAGCGCGCCGACGGCTCCTTTGCTGGAGCATTCAACAGCATTGCCCTGGCCACTTTGGACCCGCTGATGGCGGAGTTTGGTCAAATGGAAGCATCGCTGAACGTGGTGAATGCGAAGGCAACCGCATTCCACCCGCAAGCCCCGGTGGCGGCCCCGCCAATGAGCTTACGCATACTCGAACAGCTCTTAGCGGCAACCAATATTGCAGCTGCAGAAGCTGAAGCAGTCAACTGGACACTTATGGCGCGGGCCATTGATGAATCCGTCGCGGCACTCTTCGGCGTAAAAAACTCGTTTGCTACCTCGCTAGATACCAGGTGGGTGCAGCGCGGCGATGAACGGATCAACAAAATCCAGCACGCGGGCAACGCATACGCGCGGCGTGCCGACGCCATGTCCATGCACACCAGCGCATTAGCCAAATCCGCCGCAGCAGAAACTGCAATGGCCGCAGCCGCCGCTGCCGTAGCAGTTGGCCTCCCACCCACTATCCGCCCTGCGTACGAAGCGACGTACCTCGCTGCTTTCGGCCCGCGCGCCAGTTCACAGCTGGTGGCAACGGTCCCAACATTCGTAAAACTCTTGCCGGACTTAGACCAGGTGCCGGGCAATCCTTTCGATATCCGCGAAGCGAAAC
>NZ_KV786474.1:0-2947 GCF_001806945.1 Corynebacterium sp. HMSC30G07
CGTTTGCAGCTACCTACACCCGGCTACCAAGCGATTTTTCCGCTGGTAGCTGCAGGTAGGTAGCTGCATTCTTGTTTTTGGCTGTGTTGGGCCCAGCCGACCCTAGCGGCAAACGCCACAATCCTGTTACGCTGCAGCCACACCAGCTACACCAGCTACACCGTCGCCTCAGGGGGAGGCGACACGGGGGATACACAAAAGGGGGACTTCATGGACCGCGAAGCACTTGCCGCGCACCTACTGAAGAAGGGCGCCGCGCAGCATCACAATTGCGTCAAGCTTTCCGCAACGTGTTTTGTCACTGAGGCGCAGTGGCACGCCATGCGCCGCCATGAGCAGGCGTTTCTCCGCTGCTACGCGGCAGGATTGGCGGCGCCGAGGGCGGTGCTCGTGGGACGCTCGGCGGCGCGCGTGGCCAATATGTGGGTGCTGCCCACGGATGCGGAAGAGGTGGAGTTGGCGTTGGGGGGTGGGGCATCGCCGTCGACAAGCCAATGGCCCAAAGGCGTGATGTACAGGCGCTTTACGGTGCCCGACATGGACCTGGCGACATTTCGCGGGGCGCGGTTGACCATGCCGGTGCGCACCGCGGTGGATGTGGCACGGCTACACGGCGTGCGGCACGGGGTGGTGGCGATGGACGGGCTGATGCACGGGATTCCGCGCGGCAATCGGCGGGTGGCACGCGACGCGCTGCATGCGGTGATCAGGCGGCTTGCCGGCAAACACGGCATCGCGCGTGCGCGGGAAGCGTTCACGCTGAGCTCCGTGGTGTCGGATTCCCCGTTTGAGTCCCTGTTCCGCGTGATTCTGGCGGAGCACGGCATCGTGGCCCAGGAGCAGATGTGGATTGGGGATTACCGCGTTGACCTGCTGTGGGACAACCTGATCATTGAGATCGACGGCCACCTCAAATACGCCGACGTCCCGCATGAGGTGCTCATGCGGCAACTCGCGCGCGAGAACTGGCTCAAAGAGCAAGGCTACGAGGTGATCCGCCTCTTCCCCGCCGACATCCTGAAAGATGAAACCGCGTGCATCAAGCGGGTCATGGGGGCCAAGTTGCTTGCCGACGCCCGCGGCGTCCCCCACACCCCCTCCTCTCCTTACCGGGAGTGGTGAGTGGATTGCTTGGCGTGGTGGCGCACCATAAACGCGCCGAGTAGGCCCAGCACTAGGAACGCCGCGGAAAACCCGATCGACCAGGCGGCCGCCTGCGCAAACCCTGCGGACAGTTGCGTGACCACGGCGTCGCGGGCCGGGCCGAGCTGCGCGGCAAGAGGGCTGTCGGGGGCGGCGCTGCGCAGCTGCCCGATCACCGCACCTGCGGAGGACTGGGTGGCGTGGGAGAGCTGATCGGCCACCTCGCCGGGCAGGCCGCTGACGTTGTTCAGCGCGGCGGGGATCCTTTGCGCCATCGCGGCAGCCAGTGCGGATCCGGCGATCGCGGCCCCCAAGGCGGAGCCGAGTTGGCGTACCGTCGATTGGGTTGCGGAGCCGGCGCCGGAGAGCTCCTCGGGGATGTCTGCAAGCACGGTGGACGTGAGCTGCGCCGATGCCAGCCCCAGGCCCACCCCGTAGACCACCAAGGCGCCGATGGTGAACCAGATCGACGCCTGCTGGGCAACCACCCACGCCAGCACCGCAACACCGATGACCTCCAGCGCAAGGCCCAGGACCACAACCCCGGGCGCGCCGAGCCGTGCTGCTAGATGGCGCGCCGCCGCACCCGACCCAAACGCCCCCAGTGCCATGGTGGCGAGGATGGTGCCGGCGGTGAGCGTCGATAAGCCGAGTGCATTGATGAGGAACAAGGGCAGCACGAACATCAGTGAGAACTCGCCGATGGCCACCGTGGCTGCGGTGAGGTTGCCCCAGGAAAACGTGCCGACCTTGAACAGGCTGAGGTCCAGCAGCGCGTCGCGGCCGTTGCGCGCGCGGTGCAGCTCCCAGCGCAGGAACAGGCCGATAAAGACCAGACCGATACCGATGGCGAACGGCACCGGCGACATCGACCAGTGTGCCGGCCACTCCCAGCCGCCAATTGCGAGGGTTTCCTTCTTGGTCCACCAGCCGAGCGTGGTTGCCTCAATCAGGCCGAAGACGACTAGGCCGAAGCCGATCGCGGACGTCAGCACGCCATCCACATCCACGCCGCGCACGTTGCGCTTGCCGTGCGTCTGCGGCACCCACGCGAAAATCCCCGCCAGGACCAGCAAGCCAAGCGGCAAGTTCACCCAGAAGATCCAGCGCCACGACGCATACTGCGTAAGCACGCCACCGAGCAGCGGACCCAACGCCGCCGTACCACTCATCACCGCGCCCCACACGCCGAACGCGGCCGCGCGATCCTTGCCCGTGAACAGGGAGTTCACCGACGACAACGTGGCCGGCAACACCAGCGCGCCGCCGACGCCCTGCACCGCGCGGGCAGCGATCAGGCTGCCTGCGCTTGTGGCGGCAGCGGCCAGCAGCGACCCGGCAACGAACAGGGTCACGCCCGCCGCGAACGTCGTCCTCCTGCCGATTCGATCCCCCAGGCGCCCCGAACCAAGCAGCAGCGCAGCGAAAATCACGTTGTAGATTGCGTTGACCCACTGCGCGTTGGTCAAGCTCAGGTCGAGTGCGCCGATCATGGTTGGCAGAGCGACGCCAACGATCGTTCCATCCATCACAATCAACGCCAGCCCGGCGGCCAAGACGCCGAGGGCTTTCCAGCGGTTTTGTACGGATTGTGCTGGGGTTTGTTGGGGATCCTGTTGGAGGGTTTGTTCTGGGGTTTTGGTGGTTTCTGTGTTCACGGCTTCACGGTAGGCCTGGCTGCGGTAGCCCACCATCGACCGATGGGTTGATTTGCTGGCCGCGCCTGCGCCATGCGCCGCGCCGTGTGGCGTGCCGCGCCTGCGCCGGGCCATGCGCCGCGCCGTGTGGCGCCCCCGAAAACGCG
>NZ_KV786475.1:0-246 GCF_001806945.1 Corynebacterium sp. HMSC30G07
CAATGAAAGGCCGTCCCGTAAAGGACGGCGACCCTGGAGCAGGCGCACACGGTTTCGCAAGGTGACGGGGCCCTCAATGAAAGGCCGTCCCGTAAAGGACGGCGACCTTGTACCGCTTCCCGTTCGGGGTCAACGCCGAGGGCCCTCAATGAAAGGCCGTCCCGTAAAGGACGGCGACATCGTTAGGCCTTACGCGGTCGTGCGAAAGCTCGCCCCCCTCAATGAAAGGCCGTCCCGTAAAGGACG
>NZ_KV786475.1:266-583 GCF_001806945.1 Corynebacterium sp. HMSC30G07
CAATGAAAGGCCGTCCCGTAAAGGACGGCGACCGTGGTTGCCGTCCGCGTGCTTAGGCCAGCTGGCCCCTCAATGAAAGGCCGTCCCGTAAAGGACGGCGACAGAGGGCGACAACCGCACCGTGTACGAAATCGATCCCTTAATGAAAGGCCGTCCCGTAAAGGACGGCGACTGCGGAATGGTGCCGCGTCATTGCGGCGCGTTATCCTGACCCTCAATGAAAGGCCGTCCCGTAAAGGACGGCGACCTGCCGTAGTCCGGTCCGTAATTGCCGCCCTCATTGGACCCTCAATGAAAGGCCGTCCCGTAAAGGACGG
>NZ_KV786476.1:0-579 GCF_001806945.1 Corynebacterium sp. HMSC30G07
CCCCGATAAGCTTCGTAAACCCGGGTTTTCCAAAGAACGCCGGGTCGAACCGCAGATTCTGGTGGGACTACTGACAGACGCCACCGGGTTTCCTTTGCATGTCGGGGCGTTTGCTGGCAACTCCGCCGAAACTCACACGATGCTGCCGATGATTACACGGTTTCAAGACGCCTACCAGCTCGACGAAGTCACCGTGGTCGCGGATGCGGGGATGTTTTCCGCGGCGAATAAACAAGCGCTTATCGATGCGGGCTTGCATTACATCTTGTCGGTGAAAACCCCCACCGTGCCCGAGGTGATCGACACCTGGCGCCGCAAGCATCCAGACACTACTTACACCCACGGCCAGATCTGGACACAACTCTCGGCAAGTGACGGTCGCAAACATGCTACCCCGAACTCGGTGACCCACTTCCAGTACTCCCACGATCGGGCCCGGCGCAGCCTGCGTGGTATTGAAGAACAAATCGCGAAAGCCAAACGCGCTGTTGACGGCGAGACCGCCATCAAACGCAACCGTTACATTGACCTTGCTGCCCCGAACAAGAAAGTCAACTACGCCCTCGCTGCCAAGCACCG
>NZ_KV786477.1:0-5261 GCF_001806945.1 Corynebacterium sp. HMSC30G07
TTCTCAAACAACACACGCACACCCCACCAGAACCGTTTTGGGCTCTAAGCGAAAGTAGCTTGTACGACACTACAGTTTCGATCTAACTGTTGTCAACCCGGCGTTTAAACCCTGGTTTCTTACAGTTCATCAGACCGTAACCTTTATGCGATTAGATTGTTCCTTCTCCCCGGCCGAACCGGCTCGAAGCAACGGATGAAGATATAACCACGAATGGAAACACCTAGCAAATCGCCTGGTCAGGACGATTAAAATTGGATCAGTGGTACGTCGCTAAGGGACCATTAGGCCCTTCAATGACTTGCACCGGAGTGTTGAAGATCTGGGTGAGCAGGTCATCTCGCATGATCTGCTCCGGCGTACCAAAGGCGACGACCTGGCCGTTTTTCGCAGCGCAGATGTAGTCCGCATAGCGGGCAGCAAAGTTGATGTCATGCAGGACAATGACCACGGTGCGTCCAAGTTCGCGCGCAGCTGCCTTCAGGTGCTGCATCATGTCCACGCTGTGGGCGATGTCGAGGTTATTCAGGGGCTCATCAAGCAGGACGTATTCGGTTTCCTGGCAGAGCACCATCGCCACATATGCGCGCTGACGCTGTCCACCGGAGAGCTGGTCCAAGAACCTGTTCTCCAGTTCACGCAGGTCTAAAAAGTCGATGTACTTAGAAACAATCTGCTCGTCCTCAGCTGTCAGGCGACCACCGGAGTACGGGAAGCGTCCGAAACCGACAAGCTGGCGCACTGTAAGGCGCGTAACAAAGTGGTTTTCCTGACGCAGGATGGACACCACTTTCGCCAGGTCTTTGGACTTAGTGCTGGCCACATCCATCTGGCCGACTGCAATCGTGCCTTCGTCCAAGTCCAGCAGACGGCCAATCATGGTGAGCAGCGTGGACTTACCTGCACCATTCGGGCCCACGAGCGCGGTAATGCCACCGGCGGGAATGTCCAGATCAACCGGACCGATAGTGGTTTCTGCGGAATAGTCCTTACGAACATTAGAAAGCGTAATCACAGTCTTCCCTTTCTCAGGATCACCACGAGGAATGTCAAGCCACCAACAAGCTCGATGATGATGGACACCACACCCTGCGCGTAAAACACGTGGTTCATCAGGAAATACGCGCTGGTCAAAATACAGAAGCCCATCAGTGCCGCCATCGGCAGCAGGTATCGGTGGTCATAGGTGTCAGCGAACTGATACGTCAGCGTCGCTACCAGAAAGCCAAGGAATGTCATCGGCCCAACCAAAGCGGTGGACACTGCCATCAGCACTGCGACCAGCACCAAGATGTAAATCGCATTACCGCGGAAGCTCACGCCCAAATTCATGGCCGCATTTCGACCCAACCCCAGCACGTTCAAATACCGTGAGCGCAGCAAAATAAGCACCACCGCCGCCGCTACCAGTGGAAGTGCAATTGGGTAGTACGACGGGTCAGCATTATTGACTGAGCCGAAGAGTCGTGCTGTCAGCACATCAAAGTCACTCGGGGTGAGCATACGCTGCATAAACGTAGACACACTGGCCAGGCCACCACCAAGCACGATGCCAACCAGCAGCATCGCGTGCAGGTTCGCCTCGCTGTTGCTCAGCAACCAGGAGTACAGCACCAGTGACAGGCCAATCATCAACGCAACCTGCAGCACGAACATACTGGTCGTCCGCCCTTGCAGCAGGCCACTTACACCAAAGAAATAGATGGTAGCGGTATGGATAGCCACGTACAGGGACTCAAAGCCCATGATTGAAGGCGTGAGGATGCGGTTATTGGTGATGGTTTGGAACGCAACCGTCGCAAAGCCTTGGCACACTGCAACAATCGCCATCGCGGTCACGGCTGTAAGCCGGCGCTGCGCAATCAGCCAGTAGCCGCGGGAGCCGAACTCCATCGGGTTGTTGTACGCCAACAGGCCAGCACCGCATGTCAAAGCCACCACCAGCAGCACTCCCATGACCACCCAGTAGCGCTTTTTG
Source organism: Corynebacterium sp. HMSC30G07 (assembly GCF_001806945.1). Classification (NCBI taxonomy): domain Bacteria; kingdom Bacillati; phylum Actinomycetota; class Actinomycetes; order Mycobacteriales; family Corynebacteriaceae; genus Corynebacterium; species Corynebacterium sp. HMSC30G07. The sequence goes on from NZ_KV786477.1 coordinate 1,979, forward strand.
CTTGTCGACGTTGCGAAGCTGCCCACCGAACGATTAGCCACGCCGCACCTGCTTCACAATCAAAGCGATAAACACCACAGCACCAACCACACCCAAGATGACCGACACCGGCATTTCAAACGGTGCGATGACAGTGCGGCCAAGAATGTCGCACACGGTCACAATCGTGATGCCAAGCAGGCAGACCCACGGGAGGTTGGAACGCAGGTCGTCGCCACGCATCATGCTCACGATGTTCGGGACGATCAAACCAAGGAACGGCAGATTGCCCACCGTGACTGTCACCACACCGGCGGCGATGGCAACCAGCGAGGTCCCCACCAACACAACCCGGTTGTAATTCAGTCCAATATTGGTGGCGATATCCTCCCCCAGCCCCGCCGCAGTAAGCCTGTCCGCATAGAAGAACACGGCGATCACGACCGCAAGCACGATCCACAAGACCTCGTACTGACCAACGATGACGCTGGTAAAGGACCCGGCAAACCACACCCCCAGGGACTGCAGCAGGTCTGTTTTCAGCGCGAAGAACGTGGACACAGAGCTCACAACTGCACCGAGCATGATGCCCACAATCGGCACAATCAGGCTTGAACGTAGCGTCACTTTGCGCAGGAAAGCGAAAAACACCATGGTGCCCACAAACGCGAATACCACAGCCATGACCATGCGCGTCATGATGGTGCCGTTTGGAAACAGCACATATGACGTCAACAGACCAAGTCCAGCCCACTCCGTCGTACCTGTTGTGGTCGGTTCCACAAAACGGTTCTGCGTCAACATCTGCATAATCAGTCCGCACATTGCCATCGCCGCGCCAGCCAGCACGAGCGCGATAGTGCGTGGAACTCGGGTGATTTGGAACATCTCCCACCCGTCAGCAGATCCCAGAATGTCGTATTGCCCCACCGCCATTGACGCTATAAGGAGCGCCACGACGGCGAGGCAAGCCAACCCTAGCTTCTTAGTCACGTTGTACGACGTTACTCGATGTTAGGTAAGGATTACTTATTGGCTTCAAAAAGCTCTGCGAGCTGGTTGAGGATCTCGGTGTACGTCAGGATCGACTCGTTGGTGTAGGTGTCATTCGGAGCGACGTAGACGTGATTCTCCTTGATCGCGGTGACGTTCTGCAGGGCAGCGGAATCAGTCAGCACGCTCAGTGCGGCCGGGGAGTCCGTCTTGATCGCTGCGTCGCGGTCAAGCGCCAGGATCCAGTCCGGGTTAGAGTCAGCGATCGCCTCAACAGAGATGTCGTCACCCTGGTGATCGTTCGTACCTCCAGCAATCTCCAGTGCCGGGGTGAAACCGATCAGGTCAAACAGCGGCCCCCAGACGCGGCCAACACCCGGTGCAACGTAACCAATCTCTCCACCCGAGACGTTCACACCCATGACGGTCTGCTCCGGGTTGTACGCCTCACGCACGCGAACGATTGCCTTAGTGAAGTCCTCAACAACCTTCTCAGCCTCGGCCTGCTTGCCAAAGACCTCGCCAAGCTCCAGGGTCTGGCGGATCAGCTCACGGTCGAACGGCTCGCCTTCACGAGGTTCGAACTCCAGCAGGACTGCGTCCGGAACGAGCGTTTCAATCTCCTGGTCGTATTTCCTGAAGCGCTGGCCAGAGACGACGACATCCGGGTCAGCAGCAACAATTGCCTCGAGGTTCGGCTCACGGTGGTTGCCGATATCCACGATGCTCTCATCATCCTTCAAGCCCGGGATGGTCTTCGGCACCAGCGCACGCGCGGCAGCAACCGGCTTGACACCCCAGGCGTCCAGCAGCTCGAAGGAGCGGTTATCCAAAGCGACGACGCGCTTCGGCGGAACCGGCACCGTCTTCTCGCCATAGTTGTCAGTGACCGTTACGGTGCCGTCTGCAGACTCAGAAGCCTCAGCTGCAGAGGTGGTTGCTTCGGAAGCCTCAGCAGCGGTGCTGGAGGTAGCCTCGGAGGCAGACTCCGTGGAGGAGCAAGCGCCAAGCGCGAGGGCACTTGCGGTGACTACTGCGACGAGCGCGGTACGGGAAAAACGGATCATGTTCGTCCTTCTCTTAAGTGTGGAGGTTAGGATTACCTCGCCTACCTTAGGGCATGCACACCTACATTCCAAGCATTACCCCCGCGCTTTCGTGAACATAAAGGTCACAGCGTGAAACTTACAACCTAACCATCAACGCTTTGAGGCAAAACGACCCATCTTGGACTAGCGGTTGTAAATTAACTGCTGTATTTCTTCTGGCCATTCGTCTTCCGGTGCGTATTCTTCGTCCCAACCATCCTCAGGTTCTCGGACAGGCGGTGTCGGCCCGAAAAAGTCTGATATTTTCGGTTCCCTCACCGGCTCCGGCAGCACCGCCTTGATCGGGAATATAAGGCCGTATTCTTCCTCCAACGCTGCGATCTGAGCATTGGCCTGTTCAAGATCGTGGTGGTTATCAAAATCGTCTAGTATTTTGTGACCCTTGGCGTAAAACTGCGCGACTCGACTACGACGCTGACATACCTGCTCAAGATTGCTCTTCCACCGTGGTGCCGCGGCGTGCGTGTTGTGCTCGATCAAGCTGTCTGGGCTGCAGGTTTCATACGTGCCATTGGAAAACAGCCACAAGATTTCACCCGTATCCGGATCCGGAACATAGAAACCACGCTTATCGGTCTTCAAGTTGTGATGCTTTTGACACAACGGATACAAGTTACTCGGTGTGGTTTTACCACCCTGGCCAAACGGAATCCGGTGATCCAACTGGCATAGCTGGGACGGGACGTTGCACCCCGGAAACACACAATGCGTATGACGAGCACACACCACGCGACGCATTGCTTCAGTTGGGGTGTAACTGTCGGTGAGCGCTTGGAGTTCTGCCTCCATATCTACTTCTGTGACCTTTGCTGTTGCCAGCAGGTCATCAAGTGCTGCGGTAGCTTCCGGAGTCAGTGCCCCAACCCCTGGCACATAGGCTGGACCACCAGCCTTACGGCCCTTCGGCACAAACACATGCAGCGTGGCTTTTGTTGGGGTGATCTCACCCGAAAGCAGTTTCACCATCGCATCAGCCATCGATGTTTTATGCTCCCGTGCGGCAGCCAACACATGCTCTCGCACCACACGCGCAGTCAACGGGTTCGTCGACAATGTGACCAACGTTTTCACAGTCCCGGTGTATGCAGATTCCTCAAACGTCAACACGTCATCACCAGCATGTGCTTGAGCCACACGTTGCTGACGTCGCTTCGGCTGATAGGCACACGTTGGGTCAATACGTTTAATCATCTCCCGGATAC
>NZ_KV786478.1:0-1651 GCF_001806945.1 Corynebacterium sp. HMSC30G07
AGTGGCAGTCACACACTCGGCGACATCAACCACCAACACCCACAACTATGGGTTAAACATAAAGCTCCTTAGAAAGGAGGTGATCCAGCCGCACCTTCCGGTACGGCTACCTTGTTACGACTTCGTCCCAATCGCCGATCCCACCTTCGACAGCTCCTTTTGACAGGCCACTGGCTTCGGGTGTTACCAACTTTCATGACGTGACGGGCGGTGTGTACAAGGCCCGGGAACGTATTCACCGCAGCGTTGCTGATCTGCGATTACTAGCGACTCCGACTTCATGGGGTCGAGTTGCAGACCCCAATCCGAACTAAGGCCGACTTTCAGCGATTCGCGTCCCCTCACGAGGTAGCTGCGCGTTGTACCGACCATTGTAGCATGTGTGAAGCCCTGGACATAAGGGGCATGATGATTTGACGTCATCCCCACCTTCCTCCGAGTTAACCCCGGCAGTTTCTCATAAGTCCCCACCATCACGTGCTGGCAACATAAGACAAGGGTTGCGCTCGTTGCGGGACTTAACCCAACATCTCACGACACGAGCTGACGACAACCATGCACCACCTGTACACCAGCCACAAGGGAAACTACATCTCTGCAGCGATCCGGTGTATGTCAAGCCCAGGTAAGGTTCTTCGCGTTGCATCGAATTAATCCACATGCTCCGCCGCTTGTGCGGGCCCCCGTCAATTCCTTTGAGTTTTAGCCTTGCGGCCGTACTCCCCAGGCGGGGCGCTTAATGCGTTAGCTACGGCACGAACCCCGTGGAAGGGACTCACACCTAGCGCCCACCGTTTACGGCATGGACTACCAGGGTATCTAATCCTGTTCGCTCCCCATGCTTTCGCTCCTCAGCGTCAGTTACTGCCCAGAGACCTGCCTTCGCCATCGGTGTTCCTCCTGATATCTGCGCATTTCACCGCTACACCAGGAATTCCAGTCTCCCCTACAGCACTCAAGTTATGCCCGTATCGCCTGCAGTCCCACAGTTAAGCCGTGGACTTCCACAAACGACGCGACAAACCACCTACGAGCTCTTTACGCCCAGTAATTCCGGACAACGCTCGCACCCTACGTATTACCGCGGCTGCTGGCACGTAGTTAGCCGGTGCTTCTTCTCCAAATACCGTCAAAATTCGTCTTTGGCGAAAGGAGTTTACAACCCGAAGGCCGTCATCCCCCACGCGGCGTCGCTGCATCAGGCTTCCGCCCATTGTGCAATATTCCCCACTGCTGCCTCCCGTAGGAGTCTGGGCCGTATCTCAGTCCCAATGTGGCCGTACACCCTCTCAGGCCGGCTACCCGTCGACGCCTTGGTAGGCCATTACCCCACCAACAAGCTGATAGGCCGCGAGCTCATCCCACACCGAAAAAACTTTCCACCACAACAACTACGAAGTGGTCCTATCCGGTATTAGACCCAGTTTCCCAGGCTTATCCCGAAGTGCAGGGCAGATCACCCACGTGTTACTCACCCGTTCGCCACTCGAGTACCCAAGCAAGCTTGGGCCTTTCCGTTCGACTTGCATGTGTTAAGCACGCCGCCAGCGTTCATCCTGAGCCAGGATCAAACTCTCCACAAAAACGTTTCAGCAGAAACAGGCCGTGAAAAGCCCAATACCTAACCAAAAACAAACCAACCAACACAACA
>NZ_KV786479.1:0-1228 GCF_001806945.1 Corynebacterium sp. HMSC30G07
AGGGTCTTGGTCAGTTCACGCCGTTCTACAACAATTCCTTCCTCCCGCGTAGCCAGTACGTGTTCAACGGTGAGGGCAAGTGGGCCGGTGGCATGGTCTACGGCGCTGGTGAGCACTACCTGTTGGAGAACCGCCACGTTATTTACTCTGACTACGTCGTCTTCGATGTGCTCGAGTACGACACGCGCAAGAACCCTGCGAAGCCAGGAGCCAAGGTTGAGACCAAGACTGCTGGCCTGCCAGGCAAGTGGGTTGATGGTTTGCAGTACCAGATTGAATGGGTAAACCAGGAGACCGGCAAGGTTGAGAAGACCTGTGATCCGGTGGATCCGCAGCCAAACGGCACCATTCCGTCCTGCCAGCTTGACACCGCGGGTGTTGAGTCCACGACGACGTTCACTGCGTACCTGTACCCAGTCAACAAGGAGACCAAGGCACGTGGTCAGGCTATCGCTGCTGATGCGTTCACGGTCCTGGTCGGTTGGCAGCCACATTACGAGGAGACCAAGGCTAAGCCTGGCGAGGAAGCGAAGTCCCAGGCTCCGACTTTCGATAACACGGAGACCGATGACGTTGAGAAGCTCAGCGCTGAAGAGCTGAAGAACCAGGACGCTTCCAAGGAAGCGAATAAGTTCGAGCTGCCGAAGGGCTTTGAGGCTCCGGAGGGCTTCGCTAAGGATGCCATCAAGGTTGATCCGAAGACCGGCGAGGTTTCCGTAACCTTCCCTGCGGATGCAGCCAACAAGGACAGCGTTGAGGTGCCGGTGAAGGTCACCTACAAGGACGGCACGACCGCAACTGGTACTGCACGCTTCGTCGTTGAGTCGACCGACCGTCACTCTGACAAGCTTGTGCCGGAGTACACGCCTGGTTCTGGTCAGCCTGGCCAGAAGGCCACGGTTAACAAGCCGGAGTTCAAGGAAGCTGATGAGAACGGTGAGCCTTCCGACAAGGGTGCTAAAAAGCCGGACGGCACCACGTTTGCTCCGGACGAGAGCAAGAAGCCGACCTACACCGATAAGGATGGCAACCAGAAGGACCTTCCGAAGAACGACGCAAAGGTCGACGTGAACACCGGTGAGATCACCGTTACGGTTCCGAAAGATGCTCAGCCAGGTACTGACATCACCGTTCCGGTTAGGGTGACTTACCCGGATGGTTCGACTGACGACGTCACCGTTACCGTCACGGTTGAGGAGCCTGCGAAGAAGCCGGATTGGGAGAACAC
>NZ_KV786480.1:0-839 GCF_001806945.1 Corynebacterium sp. HMSC30G07
TCTCAACAGATATGCAGGTCAAGATATGCAGGTGTAATGGTCAGGGCGTTTTTTCAATAAGCAAACCTTAATGAAAAAATCCGTCTACCTGCAGACCTGCATATCTACACCTGCATATTTGTGTTCAGACGGCTCTTCGTCGCATTCCGAGAGCTGCCTGAACAACGACGCCAGGCGGGAACGGGTTGGGCTCAAATGGCTGTTCCTGGTCTTGCAGTGAAATTCCAGAAGGACGTTTCCGCGCTGCGGAATACCCTCAACCTCTACGAGGCCGTTTTCCGCGCTGCGGAAAATCTGTACCGAGCCGGGCAGGACACAACCACTTTTCGATCCACGTGGCGCATTCGCCCATTGATTATCCCGGGCGAGCCAGTCCCTTTCTCAACAGATATGCAGGTCAAGATATGCAGGTGTAATGGTCAGGGCGTTTTTTCAATAAGCGTCCCTTAATGAAAAATTCCGTCTACCTGCAGACCTGCATATCTACACCTGCATATTTGTGTTCAGACGGCTCTTCGTCGCATTCCGAGAGCTGCCTGAACAACGACGCCAGGCGGGAACGGTTTGGGTTTAAGTGACTGTTTCTGGTCTTGCAGTGAAATTCCAGGAGGACGTTTTCCGCGCCGCGGAAAATCTGTACCCAGCCGGAGGGTTTTCCGCGCCGCGGAAAATCTGAGCCCAATCCCAATCGGACGGGCGCTAGTCGCGTACGTTGTGTCCGATAACGCTTGGGAGGACGAGTGGGGCCTCGCCAAGCAGGGCTTTCAGATTGCCGTCGCGTTCAACGGCACTGGTGACAGCCTGCACCTTCGCGGCCTTACGCTGCTTGCCTTGGCCTC